>JBBSRD010000028.1:0-14315 GCA_038243415.1 Actinomycetales bacterium
CACCGCCACGGGGCGCGCCGAGCTGGAGCGCTTCCTCGACCGCGACCGCCTCGAGCGCGCCGTCTCCGAGCAGGAGCCGATGCCCGCGGACTGGGTGCTCGGCGCCGCGATGTGCGTGCGGCGCTCGGCGCTGGCCGACGTCGGCGAGATGGACGCCTCCTACTTCCTGTACTTCGAGGACGTCGACTGGTGCCTGCGCTTCTGGCAGGGCGGCTGGGGCGTGCACTACCTGCCCGGCGCGGTCTGCCACCACACCCACGGCCGCGGCAGCGCTGCCGGGGGTCGCCTCGCGGCGGTCACCAACCCGCTGACCCGCCGGCACGTGCGCTCCGCGCTGCGGTTCTTCCGCAAGCACGGGCTGCGGGCACAGCGCCCCGACCACGGGCCGTGGCGCGGCGCACCGGTGCTCGAGCCGGTCATCGACCTCGAGCCCGCGGACGCCCCGCTCGTCGACCTCGTGGACGAGAGCCTCATGGACACCGGAGCGATGGTCCCCGAGCCAGAGGTCCGCACGACGGTCTGAGCCGCAGGCCGGTCACCGGCCGTCGGGTCGCTCCTCGAGGTCGACGACGGAGACGTCCACGGCCGTCGCCGTCAGGTCGGTCAGACGGGACACGTGCTCGATCACCGCGGCGCGCACCTGCGCGGCCACGTCCAGGACCGGCGCGCCGAACGCGACCACCAGCGCCACCTCGACGACCACGTGGCTGCCGCTGACCGCCACGGCGGTGCCCTCCCCGGACATCACGTCCCGGCGCCGAGGCCCTCCACCGACCGCAGCGGTGACGCCGGGCACGCCCAGGGCGGCGCGGCGGGCGATGGCACCGACCACGCGGCCCGCGATGCGCGTGGCACCGGGACCGTCGCCGGCGAGCACCGCGTAGGAGGAGTGGCGCGGCAGCTCACGCACCCGCGCCATGATCGACTCGACCAGACCCGCCGGGGCGCGCACCTGCTCACCGGTCAGGGTGGACACCGGGGCCCACAGCTCTTCCAGCTCGGCGATCGCCGCGCGGCAGTGGGGGCAGGCGTGCTGGTGGGCCGCCGCCTCCGGGGCCGGCGCCCGCCGCTCGGCGACCTGGGCGACGAGAGCGTCGTAGTCGGCCCCGCACTCCATGCGCGGAGCATCGGCCGTGTGGGTCGAGGGGGCCCGCACGCTGCCGTCTGCCCCGTCGGTGCTCGCTCGGCTCATCCTCGTGCTCACCTCCAGTCCCGCAGGCGCTCGACCAGCGCCGCCCGTGCCCGGTGCACACGAACCCGCGCGGCGGCCTCGCTGATCCCGAGGGTCTTCGCGCTCTCCGCGTGGGAGCAGCCTGCCACGGTGTGGAGCACCAGGGCGGCACGCTGGTCGAACGGCAGGCCCAGGATGGCCTCCTGGACCGCCGCGAGCCGGGCCCGGGCGATCACCGCGCTCTCGGGCCCGCCCGCCCACTCCCCGCCGAGGCGCAGGCCGTCGTGACCTTCGTCGACGGCGTCCAGCGGCGCCTCGAAGCGGGCGCCGCGGCGGTGGTTGTGGCAGCGGTTGATGACGATGCGCGTCAGCCAGGTGTTGAAGGAGGACCCACCGGTGAAGGCGTCGAGGTGCTGCCAGGCGGCGATCATGGACTCCTGGACCACGTCCTGGGCGTCGGCCGGGCGGCCGGTCATGCGCATCGCGATGGCGTAGGCGCGGTCGGCGTGGGTCCTCACGAGCTCACCGAAGGCGTCGTGGTCCCCGTCGCGGGCGCGGGCGACCAGCTCGCCTTCCCAGGGACTTCGAGATTCGCTGCTCATTTGCAGTAACGATGGCCGTCGAGCGGTGTCTAAGCAACTAGGAGACGCTTCTCCCAGCCGGAGCACGACGACGGCCACCACGATCTCGACCACGGAGGACGCACGATGAGCACCCCCACGAACGCCACCCCGACCAAGACCGGCGACCAGGGCAGCCAGGTCGCGAAGAACGACGCGAGCGGCGTGCTGTCCACCGGCACGCCCAGCGCGCTGCAGACCTCGCAGGGCAACACCACCATCGCCGACGGCGTGGTCTCCAAGATCGCCGGCCTCGCCGCCCGCGAGGTCTCCGGGGTCAACGCCCTCGGCGGTGGCGCGGCCCGGGCCTTCGGCTCCCTGCGCGACCGCATCCCCGGCGCGTCCAGCTCGACCAGCCAGGGCGTCAACGTCGAGGTCGGGGAGACCCAGGCCGCGGTCGACCTCGACATCGTCGCGGAGTACGGGGTCTCCATCGCCGACCTGGCGAAGTCGATCCGCAAGAACGTCATCTCCTCCGTCGAGGGCATGACCGGCCTGGAGGTCGTGGAGGTCAACATCTCCGTCAACGACATCCACCTGCCCGGCGACGACGCCGACGACCGCCAGGACGACCAGCGCCGCCAGCCGGAGCCGGCGCGGGTCCAGTGAGCGTCGCGACCTCGACCTCCCACACCGAGGTCGACGTCGACGCCGTGGTGGCCGTCGTCACCGCGCTGCCGGAGGTCGCAGACCTGGCCAGCACCGGCCTGGTCCCCGTGGCCACGTACCTGCCGGGGCGCAGGGTCCTGGGCGTCCGGGTCGACGAGGGCTCGGTGACCGTCGCGGTCGTCGGCGCCCCGCGCACCCCGGTCGCCGCCATCGCGGCGGCGATCCGCCGGGGCCTGACGCCGCTGGTCGGTGCCCGCCGGGTCGACGTCCACGTCGAGGACGTCGCCACCGGTGAGCCCTCCGGGCGCTGACGACCCTCACCACCAGCCCCGCTCGGAGCCCTCACGGGCCCGAGCGGGGCACCCGCGGCGCGTGCGGCACCCCGCACCCGCCCCCACCACGTCTTGGAGAGCCCAGGTCCCCCACCACGGTCGGCCTCTTCGTCGGCCTCCTGCTCGCCCTCATCGGGGCGATCGGCGGTTTCGACTCCTTCCTGCTCGCCGTCCTGCTCGGCGCCGTCGGCCTCGTCGTCGGCCGCGTGATCACCGGCAAGCTCGACCTCACCCGCTACCTCGGCGGCTCCGGCCGCGACCAGCGGTGAAGGAGGCCGACGAGCGCGGCACCCTCACCATCGACGACCGCGTCGTGGAGAGGCTGGCCGGCTACGCCGTCTCCCAGGTGCCCGGCACCGCGGCAGCGCCGCGGCGCGTGCTCGGCGTCGCCGTCGGTGACGGTGAGCGCGACCGGGACGTCCAGGTGGACGCCCGGATCGACGGCGAGAGCGCCGTGCTCAAGACCGCGCTCGCCGTCCGGTGGCCGATGTCGATCGCCGCCGTCGTCAAGGACGT
Source organism: Actinomycetales bacterium (assembly GCA_038243415.1). Lineage (GTDB taxonomy): Bacteria > Actinomycetota > Actinomycetes > Actinomycetales > Quadrisphaeraceae > CADCUY01. The sequence continues at coordinate 3,249 of JBBSRD010000028.1, forward strand.
CCGGGCCAGCGTCAGCGACGAGGTCAAGCGGATGACCGGGATCACCGTCGACCACGTCGACGTCGAGGTGGTCTCGATGTCCATCGCCACCCACGACTCCCCGAGGGTGAGGTGAGCGCCATGAGCACGGTCAACCGCGTCCTGTCCGTCCTGCTCGCCCTCGCGCTCTTCCTCGGCGGGCTGCTCGTCGCCGTCGAGTGCGTGCTCGCGGCCCTCGGCCGGCCCTCCTGGGTCATCCCGCGCCAGCAGTGGGAGAGCGCGCTGACCTCCGCGACGTGGGACGAGACCCTCGTCCGGCTCATCGCCGTGGGGGCCGTCGTCGTGGGCCTGCTGCTCCTCGTCGCCGCGCTGCGCCGCGGCGCACCCGGCACCCTCGCGCTGCCGACCACCACTGACGGCGTCGACGTCAGGGCCCAGCGCCGCGGCGTCGAGCGCTCGGTGGCCTCCGCGGCGCGTCGCACCGACGGCGTCACCGACGCCCACGCCAAGGCCAGCCGTCGCCGCGTCACCGTGAGGGCAGCGACCTCGCTGCGCAACCCCGGTGACACCCAGTCCGCGGTGCAGCGCGCCGCGGACGCCCGGATCGCCGAGCTCGGCCTGGACGGCCAGCTGCGCTCGAAGGTCAGCCTCGACCGGAAGGGAGCCCGATGAGCGCCGACCAGCCCCGCTCCAAGCCGGTGCGGAACCCGTTGAACGGTGTCAACCGCACCGTGCTGCTCGTCCTCGCCCTCGTCCTGATCGCCGCCGGGGTGCTCGCGCTGCTCGTCGGCATCGGGCAGCTCTTCCTCGACCCGGCCTCGTCGCTGGTGCCCGCGAGCGCCACGACCTGGCTCACGGCTCGCCCGTGGCTGTGGTGGGTCGGGGCCGGCGCCGCGCTGGTCCTCGCCCTGCTGGGGCTGTGGTGGCTGATCGCCCAGCTGCGCACCGAGGGCGTGGGCAGCATCGACCTCGCCGAGACCGGCGCGGGCGGGGGCATCACCACGGTGCGCTCGTCGGGGATCACCGAGGCCGTGGAGGACGACGCGGAGTCGATCGGCGGCGTCGCCCGCGCCCACGCCCGCGTCGCGGGACGCCGTGAGCAGCGCGTCGAGCTGACCGTCGTCCTCACCGAGGACGCCGACATCTCCCGGGTGCGCCGCCACCTCGAGGAGCAGACGATCGCCCACCTGCGGAGCGCCCTCGACGCACCGGACCTGCCGGTCCACGTGGAGCTGAAGGCCGGCACCCACCAGTCGTCGGACCGCGCCGTCAGGTAGTCAGGCCCGAGCGGCCGAGGCCCGTCCCCCCTCGGGGGTGCGGGCCGCCGCCGTGCCGCCCGTCGTCGTGGCGGCCGCCGCTCCTGGCGTCGTGCTGCCCGGCGCGCCCGTCGTCGGGCGAGAGCGCCACGGCGAGACGTGCGAGAGGTACGCCAGCCGGTTGCGCTCCAGACGGTCACGGGTGGAGCGCTCGAGGATCGCCGCGAACACCGTGAGCACCAGCCCGGCCAGCATCATCCCGACGACGACGAACAGCGTCGGGTAGCGCGCCACCCGTCCGGTGTCCTGGAACTCGAGGAGGATCGGCACGAAGATCCCCAGCCCCAGCAGGCCGACCGCCAGGCCGGGCAGCCCGAAGCACAGCCACGGCTTGAAGTCGCGGTACAGGCGGGCCATGCGCCGCGAGATGCGCAGCCCGTCGCCGTAGGTGCTGAGCTTGCTGTGGCTGTCCGCCGGGCGCTCGCGGTACGCGGTCTCCACCTCGGCGTGGGGCACCCCGAGCGAGGCGCCGTGGGCGTTGAGCTCGATCTCGACGTCGAAGCCGCGGGCCAGCAGCGGGCAGCTCTTCACGAAGCGGCGGCTGAAGCCGCGGTAGCCGGTGAGGACGTCGGTGTAGACGGTGTCGAACAGCGTCGAGAACGTCCGGGAGAACAGGGCGTTGCCCAGGCGGTGGCCCGAGCGGTACTCAGCCCCCCCTCCCACGGCCCGGCGCACGCCGAGCACGGTGTCGACGCCGCGCTCGCGCATCGCGGCGACCATCTCGGGGGCGGACCCCGCGTCGTAGGTGGCGTCGCCGTCCACGAGGACGTAGTAGTCGGCCTCCACGTCGGCGAAGAGGCGGCGCACGGCGAACCCCTTGCCGGGGCGGCGCTCCACGAGGACCTCCGCGCCCGCCGCGGCGGCGCGCTCGGCGGTGGCGTCGGTGGAGGCGTTGTCGCAGACGACCACGCGGGCGCCGGGGAGGTGGGCGTGGAAGTCGCGGACCACGCGGGCGATCGTCAGCGCCTCGTCGCGGCACGGGACCAGCACGGCGACGTCGTGGTACGTCGCGTCGTCCGGCAGCACCGCACCCCCACACCGTCATCACTGATCGTCCTTATTCAGTGATTGACAGTAATGGGGGTGCCGGTGTCACGTGCTGGATCGCACGGACGCGTCGCGCGGGTGGCGCGACACGAGGGTTCTCAGGCGGCCATGGACTGGAACCACCAGGACTGCTCCTGCAGCGCCTCGGCGGCAGCGATGATCTGGTCCTGGCTGACCGGGTCCGCCGACTCGGTGGCGTCGATGCGCTCCTGGAAACGCTGGCCGATGCCGACCAGGGTCTCGGCCATCTGGTGCACGACGTCGGCGTCCTTGAGCCAGCCGGTCTCGGCGCCCTCGACGCCGGTGTCCTTCGCGACGGTCTCCGGGCGGCCGTCGACGGGCTCGCCGACGATCACGGAGCGCTCGGCGAGGGTGTCGGTCCACTCACGGGCGACGTCGACGACGACGTCCAGCTGGAGGTGGACGTCGCGGAAGCGCGGCCCCTGGACGTGCCAGTGCAGCTGCTTCGCGGTCAGGCTCAGCCCGATGAGGTCGGTGACGCAGGCCTGCAGCGCCTTGCCGATCGTCTCCTGGCCCTCGGGGGTCAGCGGTCCCTTGATGTCCACCATGGCTGGTCACCTCTCGGTTCGGGTTCCCGGCGCCGCGCGGCGCCGCGTCCTCCACCACAGCAGACGATCACCCCGCGGGCATTCCCGCGGCGGCGCGGCGGCGGGGCCGCCGTCCGTCGACGGTCAGCCGGACGCGCCGTGCGACTGCTCCAGGACGCGGAGCAACGGTGCGTAGTGAGCCCGGACGGCGTCCCGGTAGCCGGAGACGTCGCCGCGCTCGGCGGCCTCGAGCATCTGGCCGTGAGCGGCCGCCGTCTCGGCGATGTCCCGCGGCGTGGGCACCCCGAGCCGCGGCAGGACGCGCGTGTGCACCTCCCACAACGCCTCGACCATCTGCCCGAGCAGCAGGTTCGGGAGCACCGCGAGCAGCGCTCGGTGGAAGGTCCGGTCCTGCTCGGCGAAGGAGTCGCCCCCGGCGCTCAGAGCGACCATCTGGTCCACGAGGTCGTGGAGCTCACGGTTCGTGGTGCCGCTCAGCGCGGCGACGACCGGCTCTGCGATCCCCAGGTCCAGGGCCGTGCGGATCTCCACCACCTCGCGGAGACCCCCGTGGTCGGGGCCCGGGGACAGCACGCCCCGGAAGGTGAGCCCGGCGACCAGCGGCTCGAGCGAGAGGTCGCCGACGAACGTCCCCGTGCCGTGACGGACGTCGACGATGTCCAGCGCGCTCAGGGTGCGGATCGCCTCGCGGACGCTGGAGCGGCTGACGCCCAGGCGCTCGCACAGCTCCGCCTCGGTGGGCACCGGGTCGCCGGGGCGCAGCCGGTGCTCGAGCAGATAGTCCTGGATGGCCTGCTGCGCGTCCTCGGCCGCCGTCGTCCTGCGTCGTCGCACCACGTCCACCCCTTCAGCTCGGAGACTTGCCACTTTCGATCACACACCCTACTGTCCACATCAGACATCAGACGTCGCATGTGTGATCTTGGAGGCAAAGATGCTGGACATCACGAAGACGGTGGCACCCACCGCGACGCGACGGGGGTTCCTGCGCCTCGTCGGCACCCTGGGGGCCGCCGCGACCATCGCGGGCTCGGTCGCCGCGTGCGGCGGGGACAACCCCAACAAGCGCCCCAGCGGCGAGGGCGGCGGGCCCGCCGGAGCGGCCAAGGAGGACGGCACCATCACCGCCGGCATCTCCTACGAGCTGGGGACCAACGGCTACGACCCCCTGACCACCACCGCGGCACTGACGGTCGCGGCGAACTGGCACACCATGGAGGGCCTCACAGAGATCATGCCGACGCCGGACCGGAAGGTCTACGCGGCCCTGGCCAAGGAGATGCCGAAGGAGGTCGACGAGACGACGTACGAGGTCGAGCTCCGCGACGGCGCGACGTTCCACGACGGCACGCCCGTGACCGTCGAGGACGTGGTCTTCAGCTTCGAGCGCGTCCTGGACCCCGCGAACGCCTCGCTGTACGCCAGCTTCGTCCCCTTCATCGACTCGGTCTCGAAGAAGGACGACACCACCGTCACCATCGCGCTGAAGTACGCGTTCTCCCTCGTGACGGAGCGCCTCGCCGTCGTCAAGATCGTGCCGAGGGCCGCGGTCGAGGCCGACGCGAGGGCCTTCGACGCCAACCCGGTGGGCACCGGCCCCTACAGGATGACGGACAACGGCGCCGCCTCGAAGACGATCGTGTTCGAGCGGTTCGACGACTACACCGGCAAGCACCCGGCCCTGGCGGCGACCATGGAGTGGAAGATCCTCCCGGACTCCTCCACGCGCACCAACGGCCTGCAGTCCGAGGCGGTCCAGGCGATCGACTCGGTGCCCTACCTGTCGATCGACCAGGTGGAGCAGAGCGCCACCGAGGAGTCGGTCCAGGGCTTCGGTCTCCTGTTCGCGATGTTCAACTGCGGGTCCGCCCCCTTCGACGACGTGCGCAACCGCCAGGCGGTGATGTACGCGATCGACATGGACCAGGTGATCAAGACCGCGCTGCTCGGCAACGCCACGCCGGCCACGTGCTTCGTCACCGAGGACAACCCCGCCTACGCCGAGGCCTCCACCGTCTACGCCCTCGACCAGGACAAGGCGAGGTCCCTGTTCGCCGAGACCGGTCTGACGAGCCTGCGGATGCTGGTGACCGACCACGACTGGGTCACCAAGGTCACGCCCATCGTCAAGCAGAACCTCGAGGCGGCCGGCATCGCGGTCGACTTCGTCCAGAAGCAGTCCTCCGACGTCTACACCACCATCGACGGCGACCCGGGCGCCTTCGACCTCGTCCTCGCGCCCGGAGACCCCTCCGTCTTCGGCAACGACGCCGACCTGCTGATGCGCTGGTGGTACTCCTCCGACGTCTGGGCCGACCAGCGCATGCACTGGAAGGGCCAGGAGGCGTACGCCCAGCTCCAGGAGATCCTCGACCGGGCGGCGACCGAGACCGGCGACGCCCAGAAGAAGACCTGGGGCCAGGCCTTCGACCTGCTCTCCGACGAGGTGCCGCTGTACCCGCTCTTCCACCGGAAGAACCCCAGCGGCTGGGACGACACGTCCCTCGTCGACTTCACACCGATCTCTCTGACCGGCCTGAGCTTCCTCGACGTCGCGTCCTCGAAGTGAGGCGGGCGGAGCGGGGGGCCTGACATGAGGAGAGCCGCAGCGAGGGCGGCGGCGTGAACACGGCCCTCCGGCTGATCGGACGCCGGCTCCTCGCCCTGCCGGTCATGATCCTCGGCGTCACCCTCCTGGTGTTCTTCGTCCTGTCGTTCTCCCCCGTGGACCCGGCGCGGCTCGCCCTCGGCGAGTCCGCCTCCGCGGAGGCGCTCGCGCAGTACCGCGTGGACAACAACCTGGACGACCCGCTGCTCGTGCGCTACGGCAGCTTCCTGGCCGGGCTCTTCCGCGGAGACCTCGGCGTCTCCAGCGGGAACGTGCCCGTCCTCGACAAGGTGGCCGCGGCGCTGCCCATCACGCTGCAGCTGACGTTCATCGGGCTGGTGCTCGCCGTGGTCATCGCCGCGGTGCTCGGCGTGGTCGCCGCGCTGTTCCGCGACCGCTGGCCCGACCAGCTCATCCGGGTCGTCTCCATCGCGGCGCTGGCGACGCCGTCCTTCTGGCTAGCGATCCTGCTCATCCAGTGGCTGGGCGACATCCCCGGGGGCGCCGGCATCTTCCCGGCGCTGGTCGCGGTCTGGGTGCCCTTCTTCCAGTCACCCGGGATCTACCTCAACAGCATCTTCCTGCCGGCCCTCGCCCTGGCGGTGCCGGTGGCCGGGTCGCTGATCCGGGTGGTCCGCACGTCCATGGTCGAGGAGCTCGACCGCGACTACGTGCGCACCGCCATCGGAGCGGGCGTCCCGCGCCGGGTGGTCGTGGCCCGCAACGTGCTGCGCAACGCCCTCATCACCCCGATCACCGTCCTCGGCCTGCGGGTCGGCTACCTCATCGGCGGCGCGGTCATCATCGAGATCATCTTCAACATCCAGGCGATGGGCCAGCTGATCCTCGACGGCGTCACCCGCAACGACGTCTACCTCGTCCAGGGCGTCACCCTCAGCGTCGCCCTGGCGTTCATCCTCGTCAACGTCGTGGTCGACCTCCTCTACGTGCTGGTCAACCCCCGCATCAGGAGCGTGTAGCCATGCGTCGATCGCTCACCGCCCGGCTCAGCGAGCCCGGGCTCCGCATCAGGTCCCTGCCGCCCGGCTCGAAGATCGCGCTCGTCGTGCTCACGCTCGTCGCGCTCCTGGCGATCTTCGCGCCGCTGACCGGCAGCCCGCTCGCCAGCGGCACCCCCGTCCAGCCCCCCGGCCCGGGGGAGCCGCTCGGCACCGACGCCATCGGCCGCGACGTCCTCGCGAGGATCGCGGAAGGTGGGCGCTACTCCCTGCTCATCGGCCTCGGCGCCACCGGGCTCGCGCTGGCGGCCGCAGCGGTCCTCGGCTCGGTGGCCGCCACGGCGCCCCGGGTGGTCTCCGAGGTCCTCATGCGGGTGCTGGACATCATCATGTCCTTCCCCGGCATCGCGCTGGCCGCCGTGTTCGTCACCGTCTTCGGCAGCTCGGTCCCGGTGCTCATCGGCGCGATCGGGTTCCTCTACACCCCGCAGCTGACGCGCATCGTGCGCGCGAACGTCCTCGCGCAGCTTGGCGAGGACTACGTCGCGGCCGCCAAGGTGGGCGGCTCGGGCACCGCGCGGATCCTGGCCAAGCACGTAGCGCGCAACTGCATCGCCCCGATCCTCGTCTTCGCCACGGTCCTCGTCGCCGACGCCATCGTCTTCGAGGCGTCCCTGTCCTTCATCAACGCCGGCGTGCGGCCCCCGAACCCGTCCTGGGGCAACGTGCTGTCCGACGGGAAGGGCCTGCTGCTCTCCGGCTACTGGTGGCCCACCTTCTTCCCCGGCCTCATGATCGTCATCACGGTCCTGAGCCTCAACGTGCTCTCCGAGGGCCTCACCGACGCGATGGTCAGCCCCACGCTGCGCCGCGTGGTGAAGGTCGACGACGAGGTCGCCGCCGCAGGCTCCACCGACTCGCCGAACGAGGTCGTCACCGGCGGCCGGGCCGGCGCGGTCCCCGAAGCCGCGGTGCTCGCCCACGACGACGCCGCCCCTCCCGGCGGCGGGCACCGCGAGGACGTGAGCCTCGATGCTCGCCTCGCCCGGCTGCGGGAGACCGAGCTGGAGAACCCCGACCGGCTCGTCTACGACGGAGGGGCCGGACCGGTCCTGAAGGTCCAGGACCTCTCCATCGCCTTCCCGGACGCCCACGGCGAGGTCGACATCGTCGACAGGGTCTCCTTCGACATCCGCCCCGGCGAGACCATGGGCCTCGTCGGTGAGTCCGGGTGCGGGAAGTCGATCACCGCGATGGCCATCATGGGGCTGCTGCCGACGACCGCGCGGCTGCGCGGGAAGATCCTCTTCGACGGCCAGGACCTCCTGTCGATGACCGAGAAGCAGCACAACGCGCTGCGCGGCCACGACATCGCGATGATCTACCAGGACGCGCTGAGCTCGCTGAACCCCTCGATGCTCGTCCGCTCCCAGATGGCGCAGCTCACCAGGCGCGGCGGCCAGCGCAGCGCCAAGGACCTCCTGGACCTCGTGGGTCTCGACAGCGCACGCACGCTCAAGAGCTATCCGCACGAGCTGTCCGGCGGCCAGCGCCAGCGGGTGCTCGTCGCGATGGCCCTGACGCGCAACCCCCGGCTGATCATCGCCGACGAGCCCACCACCGCTCTCGACGTCACGGTCCAGCAGCAGGTGGTGGACCTCCTGAACGACCTGCGCGAGGAGCTCGGCTTCGCCACGCTCTTCGTCAGCCACGACCTGGCGCTGGTCGCGCAGCTCGCCCACCGCATCACCGTGATGTACGCCGGCCAGGTGGTCGAGCAGGGCACCACCACCGAGGTGCTCACGGACCCGCGCCACGAGTACACCCGAGGGCTCCTGGGCGCGGTCCTCTCGATGGAGCAGCGGGCGACCCGGCTCCACCAGGTGCCCGGCGTGGTGCCGGCCCCGCAGGACTTCGCCACCGGCGACCGCTTCGCCCCCCGCTCCTCGAACCCCGCGAACGCCCACGGGGCACGGCCGGTCCTGCGTCTCGTCGACGGGACCGCCCACCGGTGGGCGGTGGTGCCGGACCAGCCCGGAGCCACCAGCCCTGACGGCAGGACCCCGGAGGTGGCCCGATGAGCGTCGTCGACCCAGCACCGCACGCCGAGGCCGCACCTTCGCCTGCCCACCGCGGTGAGCCCGTGGTGGACCTGCGCGACGTGGAGGTCGTCTTCACGACCCGGACCGGTTCGCTGTTCCGGCCCGAGCTGGTCACCGCGGTCGGCGGCGTCAGCCTCAGCGTCGCCCGCGACGAGACCGTCGGGATCGTCGGTGAGTCCGGCTGCGGGAAGTCCACGCTCGCCCGCGTCATGGTGGGCCTGCAGGAGCCGACGGCCGGACGGGTCCTCTTCCGCGGCGAGCCCCTCGGCAGGGGGGCCAGGGCCCGCAAGAAGTTCGGGCGCTCCGTCTCGGTGGTCTTCCAGGACCCGGCGACGGCGCTGAACCCGCGGATGATCGTCTCCGACATCCTCACCGACCCGCTGCGCGTGCACGGGATCGGTGACCGCGCCTCCCAGACGGCGCGGATGCACGAGCTGCTAGAGCTCGTGGGCCTCCCCCGGTCCGCCGCCGACGTCCTCCCCCGCCAGATCTCCGGCGGCCAGCGCCAGCGCGTGGCCATCGCCAGGGCGCTCGCGCTCGACCCGGACGTCGTCGTCGCCGACGAGCCCACGTCCGCGCTCGACGTCTCGGTGCGCGCCCAGGTGCTGAACCTCCTCGCGGACCTCCGCGAGAGCCTCGGCCTGGGCATGGTGTTCATCTCCCACGACATCAACACGGTGCGCCACGTCTCGGACCGCATCGCCGTGATGAACGCCGGCCGCGTCGTCGAGACCGGCCCCACCGAACAGCTCTTCACCTCCCCGCGAGACCCGTACACGCGCAGCCTCCTCGGGGCTGTGCCCACCCTGCTGAAGGAACCCCTCCCGTGAGCGTCCGTCCGCCCTTCCACGGCGTCATCCCGCCCCTCGTCACCCCCTTCACCGACGACGGCGAGGTGGACGTCGCCGCGCTCGAGCAGCTCGTCGAGCACCTCGTCGCGAGCGGTGTCCACGGGGTCTTCCCGCTCGGCTCCACCGGTGAGGTCGCCTACCTCACCGACGCCCAGCGCCGCCTGGTGACGTCCACGGTCGCCACCGCCACCGCCGGCCGGGTGCCGGTGCTCGTGGGGTGCATCGACCTCACCGCGGCGCGCGTCGTGGAGCAGGCCCGGCAGGCCCGCGACGCTGGCGCCGACGGCATCGTGGCGACCACGCCGATCTACGCCATCAACGACGCGCAGGAGATCGCCGGGCACTTCCGGACGATCCGCTCCGCCGTCGACCTGCCGCTCATCGCCTATGACGTGCCGGTGCGGGCGCACGCCCGGCCACCGCTGGAGGTGCTGATCCAGCTGGGGCAGGAGCAGGTGCTGGTGGGGGTGAAGGACTCCTCCGGCGACGACGTCGGGTTCCGCCGCCTCGTGCGCGCCAACCGCGCCGCCGGTCACCCCCTCGCGCTCCTGAGCGGTCACGAGCTCCTGTGCGACGCGATGCTCCTCGTCGGCGCCGACGGGCTCGTCCCCGGCCTGGGCAACGTCGACCCCGCCGGGTACGTCCGGCTCTACGACGCGGCGGTCGCCGGGGACTGGGAAAGGGCGGTCGCCGAGCAGCAGCGGCTCGCGGACCTCTTCGAGATCGTCTTCGCGGCGGCGGGCCGATCGGCCGACGCCCGCGGCGTCGGTGCCTTCAAGGCGGCGATGGTGGCGCTCGGGCTGATGCCCTCCGCCCGCATGGCCACCGGGATCGACGCTCTGGACGAGGCGCACGACGGGCTCGTCCGCACCGTCGTCCGCGACTGGCAGGCCTCGACGGTGGGTGGCTCGACGGCGGGGGGCTCGGCGTCCTGATGCACGCTCCCGGGGGGGCGGCGGCGGACGTGGTGGCGGTGGACCTCGGCGGGACCAAGACCACCGCCGCGCTCGTGGGAGCGGACGGCGCCGTGCGCGGTGAGCGCACGGTGGCCACGCCCGCCAGCGAGGGACCCGACGCCGTGCTGGGGGCGGTCGCCGCCCTGGTCGACGAGGTCGTCGGCTCCGCTGGCGCTGCCGGCCCTGATGGCAGCGTCACCGCCGTCGGCGTGGGCACCGCCGGGGTGGTCGACGTCGACCGCGGCGTCATCCTCTCCGCCACGGACGCGATGCCGGGTTGGGCCGGCACCCCGGTGGCCGCGCGGCTGCGGACGCGCCTGGCCGCGCGGTGGGGCCACGACGTGGGCGTCCACGTCCAGAACGACGTCGACGCCCACGGGGCCGGCGAGGCGTGGCGCGGTGCTGGCCGGGGCGCAGGCTCCGTGCTCATGGTCACCGTGGGCACCGGTATCGGTGCCTCCGTGGTCCTCGGCGGCGAGGCCCGGCACGGGGCCCACTGGTCAGCGGGCGAGCTGGGCCACGTCCCGGTCCCCGGCGCCGAGGGCGTGCGCTGCGGGTGCGGTCGCACCGGCCACCTGGAAGCGGTCGCCTCCGGGACGGCGGTGGCGCGGCGCTACTCGGCGCTGGCGGGTGAGGTCGTCGACGGCCGAGAGGTGGTCCTGCGCGCCGGGCGCGGGGAC
>JBBSRD010000029.1:0-14156 GCA_038243415.1 Actinomycetales bacterium
GGCGCGAGGGTCCCGACGAAGGGGAGGTTGCGGTAGCGCTGGTCGTAGTCCAGCCCGTAGCCGACGACGAACGCGTCGGGGATGTCGAAGCCCACGTAGCGGACGGTGACGTCCACCTTGGCGGCGTCGGGCTTGCGCAGCAGCGTCAGCACCTCGACCGAGGCGGCGCCGCGGGCCCTCAGGTTGCCCATCAGCCAAGAGAGCGTCAGCCCCGAGTCGATGATGTCCTCGACGATCAGGACGTGGGTCCCGCTGACGTCGGCCTCGAGGTCCTTGAGGATCCGCACCACGCCGGAGCTCTTCGTCCCCGAGCCGTAGCTGGAGACCGCCATCCAGTCCATCGGCGCCTGGCGGTGCAGGGCCCGGGTGAAGTCGGCCATCACCATGACGGCGCCCTTCAGCACGCCCACCAGCAGCACCTCGCGGTCGGCGTAGTCGGCCTCGACCTCGCGGGCGAGCTCGGCCAGCCGCGTCGCGATGGCCTCCTCGCTCACGAGGACCTCGGAGATGTCGGTGCCTGCGTCACGCGCGTCCACAGGCGCAGGGTGCCACAGCGGCGCTGGGCGGCGACCAGGCCGGGCAGGTGCAAGGGCCCGGAGGCCGCTCGGGGATCACCCAGGGCGACGAGGGCCAGCACGTGGCGCCGGCTCAGCGCCGAGGCCGGGCACCCCGCGGACAGCGCCGCCGAGCGCAGGGTGCGGGTGAGGAGCGCCGGGGCGACGCCGCGCAGGGCCGCGAGGTCGACGACGGTGCAGCCCTCGCCGCCCTCGCAGCCCTCGCCGCCGACGCTGACGGCCCGGGCCACCAGCTCCTCGGCGAGGGTGTCGAGGAGCTCGGCGTCCTCGCGCAGCTGGTCGGCGGAGCGCACCAGCGCCGCGCCGATCCCGGGGCCCAGCTCGGCCTCCAGCACGGGGAGCACGCGGTGGCGCACCCGGACCCTCGCGTGGGCCGGGTCGTCGTTGGACGGGTCCTGCCACGGCTCGAGCCCGCCCTCCCGGCAGGCCACGGCCGTCGCGGACCGGGTCAGGGCCAGCAGGGGTCGGCGCAGCGGTCCGCGGACCGCGGGCATCCCCGCGAGCGAGCGCGCGCCGGAGCCGCGGGCCAGCCCGAGGAGGACCTGCTCGGCCTGGTCGTCGGCGGTGTGCCCGAGCAGGATTGCGACGGCGCCGTGCCGGGCACAGGCCGCCTCGAGCGCTGCGTAGCGCTGCGCGCGGGCGCGGGCCTCCCGGTTGCCCCCCTCGCTCGGCGCCGCGTCCTGGTCGGCGCCTGGCCGGCCGGGGACGAGCACCTCCACAGGATCGAGCCCCAGGGCCCGCGCGGCGTCGGCCGCCTCGGCAGCGACCCGGCCCGAGCCCGCCGACCACCGGTGGTCCACCACCAGGGCCCCGGCGCGGAAGGGCGGTGGCCGGCGCGGTGACGGGCCGCTGCCGGGCCCAGGCGTCCTCGCGCGTCGCCGGCTCGCGGCGGCCTCCGCGCCGGCAGCGGCGGCGAGCGCCAGGGAGTCGGCGCCCCCGGAGAGCGCCACGAGGACCAGCGGCAGGCCCTCGGGCGGACCGGCACCGGGAGCCGGGACCGTGCCCGCGACGCGGAGCAGCGCCGCGACGTCGGCGCGCACCGCGGAGCGCACCGCACCGAGCGCCGGGGCCGAGCGCCCCCGGGGGAGGTCCGCGGCGTCGCCCTGGCCCGCGATCACGGACGCCGGTCCGCGCCTCGCCCTGCGGGCCGGCTCACCCGTGGACCCGCTCCAACCAGCGCTCGGGCTCGGCGATCTCGGCGGGTCGCGGCAGGTTCTCGGGCCCGGACCACACCACGTTCAGCCCCTCGTGCCCCACCCGGTCGACGACCGCGCGCACGAACCTCGCCCCGTCGGTGTACTGGCGCAGCTTCGCGTCCATGCCGAGGAGACGGCGCACCACGCGGTCCAGGCCGGAGCGCCCGCTCGCCCGGCGGGCGGTGAACCGGGAGCGGATGTGCCCGACGGAGGGGATGACGCTGGGGCCCACCTCGTCCATCACGACGTCGGCGTGGCCCTCCAGCAGGGACATCACCGCGGTGACCTCGGCCATCGCGCGCCGCTGGGCCGGTCCGGCCAGCGCGCTGACCAGCCCCGCCGACAGGGGGTCGTCGGGGTCGGCGGGCCCGTCGGGGGCGCCGGAGCCCCTCAGCTCCTGCAGGCCGCCCGGCGCGGCGAGGCGGCGGACCAGCGCGAGGAGGCGCTGGGTCGGGGAGTCCTCGCCCTCACCGCCGAGCAGGTCGCTCGAGAGCCCGCGGGCCCGCTCGGCGACGTGCCCGGCCAGCCAGGGGGCGACGGCGAACTGCACGCGGTGGGTCTCCTCGTGGAGCGCGACCCACAGGCGGAAGTCCCGCGGGTCCACGCCCATCTCCCGCTCGGTGTGCACCACGTTGGGGGCGACGAGCAGCAGCTGTCCGCCGCGCGGCCCGAACACGTCGTACTGCCCGAGGACCCGCGAGGACATCCACCCGAGGAGCGCACCCATCTCGCTCCCCGTGACCTTCGATCCCGCGGCGAGCGCCGCGTCGCTGCCCCCGGTGCCCCCGAGGCGGCCCAGGGTCCCGAGCGGGCCGGTGCGCGCCATCGCCTTCGCGCTGGAGCGCTCGATGCGGGTGGCGACGGCCTCGGTGAGGACGGGGTCGAGGAGGGCGCGGAAGCCCTCGACGTTCTCGCGGACCCAGGTGGCGCGGTCCACCACGCGCACGGGGGCGCCCTCGGGGACGGTGAGCCCGGTGACCGAGGCCACGTGACCGGTGGCTGCCGCCGCGTGGTCGGCCAGCTCGCCGACGGCGTCGCGCGCGACCGCGAGCGACACCGTCGGCCCGCGGGGCGCCAGGCGGACCCCCACGCGCTGCGCGAGGTCCCAGTCGACGACGGGCGGGGTGGAGCGGGGCGGCGTCGCACCGGGCCGGGTCGGGCGGGAGGAGCCGTCGGGGGCGGGCGAGGTCATGCCCGTCACGGTAGGCGCCGGGGCCGACCGCGGCCTCCGGCAACCTCCGCCGCCGACCGCCGACCGCCGACCGCCGGGCACCGGGCACCGGGCGTCAGGTGCTGGGCCTCGGGCGTCAGACCTCGGACCTCGGGCCTCAGCGACAGCCGCAGGCGGCGAGGGCCGCGACGACCGCGTCGACCTCGCCGGGCGCCGTGCCCCGGCCGGGGACCTGGTCGGCGATGACCGCGAAGACCAGCTGGCGCCCGTCGGCGTCGACCACGGAACCCGCCAGCGACGAGACGCCGTACAGGGTCCCCGTCTTCGCGCGAACGACCCCGGCGGCGGGCGGGGACGGGAACCGGCCCGCGAGGGTGCCGTCGAGACCGGCGACGGGCAGCGCGGCGAGCAGCGGCCTCAGCCCCGCGGGCGGCTTCGGCGCGGACGCGCGGGCGAGCACCCCGGCGAGCACGGCGGGGGCCATCGACGAGCCCTCGCCCAGGCCGCTGCCGCCGACCATGGTGGCGGCGCCCACGTCGACGCCCATGTCCTCGACGGCGTCGAGCACGGCGTCGCCGGACGAGGCGAAGAGCGTCCCGTCCGCGGCGGCGGGGACGCCCGCCTCCGCGGCCACCCGGCGGGCGAGGAGGTCGGCGAGGGTGTTGTCCGAGTCGGCCAGCGTCTGCGCGGCGACCTCGCGCAGGGGCGCTGACGCCACGCTCGCGAGCACCTGCGCTCCCGCCACGGAGGTCCCGCGCAGCGGCAGGCCGGCCACGGGCACGCCGCGCTCCGCGAGGCGGGTGGCCAGCACCTCGGCGGCCGCCATGGACGGGTCGGCCTCGCGCCACGCGTAACGGTCGGGGGTGAGGCGCCCGACGTCGACCGCGAGCGACGTCAGCGGGGCGACGTACCCGGAGGCGACGTCGGTGGCCCCCCACGACGGGCTCGTCTGGGGACCGCCGGCGGTCAGCGCGTCGTCGAGGAAGAGGGTGACCGGCGCGGTGGTCCCGGCCGCGGCGCGCGCGCTGGCGACCTGGGCCGCGAGGTCGTCGAGGCCGGCGTGCCCGGTGACCGAGAGGGGGTCGCCCGCGCCGGGGGCGAGCAGCAGGTCGCCGCCGCCGACGAGCACGAGGTGGTCGGGCTCGTCCCCGGCGACCACGGAGGTCGTGGCGACGGACTCCGGGCCGAGCCGGTGCAGGGCGGCGGCAGCGGTGAGGACCTTCGCCGTCGACGCGGGGACGCGGGGGGTGGCGGCGTCAGCGTCGTAGAGGACCGCCCCGGTGGTGGCGTCCACGACGCCCGCCCCCACCGAGGCGCCGAGGGCCGGGGCGGTCAGCAGGGGCGCGAGGGTGGCCACGAGCGCGCTCTCGTCGGGCTGGGGCGCGCCCGGCTCCAGCGCCGGGAGCGCCCTGGCCTCGGGGAGGTCGGTGTCGGCTCCCGGAGCCGGCGAGGGCACCGGCAGGTCCCGGGAGACCCGCGCCACGGATGCCGTCGGCGCGGGCTCGGCAGGCAGGGCCGGGCCCGCGCCCGCGCCGCCGGCCACCGCGAGCGCGATGCCAACCGCGGCGGCCGCCGCGGCCGCCACGGGCGAGCGCCTCACGGGGTCGTCCGGTGATGCATCGCACGCACGGAGGAAGGCTCCTTGGGATGTGGAGGAGGTCGTAGGGGACACTGGCCCGGCTCACCAGCAACGCCCGCGATCATAGGAGCCACCGTGGAGTTCGACGTCACCATCGAGATCCCCCGCGGATCCCGCAACAAGTACGAGGTCGACCACCACACCGGTCGCATCCGGCTGGATCGCATGCTGTTCACCGCGACGCGATACCCTGCCGACTACGGCTTCATCGACAACACGCTCGGCGAGGACGGCGATCCGCTGGACGCCCTGGTCCTCCTCGACGAGCCCACGTTCCCCGGCTGCGTGATCCGCTGCCGGACCGTCGGCCTCTTCCACATGCGCGACGAGGCCGGCGGCGACGACAAGGTGATGTGCATCCCCGCCCACGACCCGCGGATGAGCAAGCTCCAGGACCTCTCGGACATCGACGAGTTCTACCGCCTGGAGATCCAGCACTTCTTCGAGACCTACAAGGACCTCGAGCCCGGCAAGTCCGTCGAGGGCGCGCACTGGGTGGGCAAGGCCGAGGCGGAGGCGGAGGTCACGGCGTCCTACAAGCGCCGCGAGGACGACATCGCCGCTGGAGGCGACGGGGGCGGCCTCGGGCACTGACGCCCGAGGATGACGTGGGTGGCGCGCCTGCGGGCGCCCCTCACGGCCGTCCGGCGAGGGGCAGCGCGTCGCGCATCCTCAGGGGCGCCTCGCGGACGTGGAGGCCCGTGCGCGGGGCCTCGACCATCATGCCGTCGCCGGAGTAAATCGCCACGTGCCACACCGAGGACGGCGTGCCGTAGAAGATCAGGTCCCCCGGCTGCAGCGCGTCGTAGCCGATCTTCGTCGAGGCGGCGTACTGGGCGCCGGTCGTGCGGGGTATCCGCTTGCCGGCCGCGGCCAGCGCCCCGGTGGTGAGGCCCGAGCAGTCGAAGGACGCGGGGCCGTTGCCGCCCCACTGGTACGGCTTCCCGATCTGCGCGCGTGCCCAGGAGACCGCGCTCCCCGCTGACGCGGCCGGGGGCGCCGGAGCAGGGGCGGGCGCAGGGGCCGGCGGGGGCGCCGGAGCAGGTGCAGGAGCCGGTCGAGGTGCTGGCGCCGGCCGGGGCGCGGGCGCCGGGGCCGGACGCGCGGCGGGGGGCACCGAGGACCTCGGGGCGGGCGCGGGGCGCGCGGCAGGCGGCGCTGACGGACGTGACGCGGACGGCGTCGAGGGCCGCGGCGCGGGAGCCGTGGTGCGCGGGGGCACGGAAGGTCGGGGAGCCGCCGCGGACGGGCGCTGAGGTGCAGCTCGCCCGGGGGCCCTCGCGGTGGTCGGCGCCGCATCGCTGGACGACGCGCCGGCTGACGGGGCCGGCTCGGGCTCGCGCCGCTCGACGGCTTCACGGGCCGCCTGCTCGGCCGCAGCGTCGCGCTCGGCGTCGAGGGAGTCCTGACGGGCCCGCTCGAGGCGGACGGTCGTGCCGCGCAGGCCGGCGAGCTCGATGATCGCCGCGTCCCGCTGCGTCGTCGCGTCCGCGCTGGCCGCCTGGGCGCGCCGCGCGGAGGTCTGCGCAGCATCGGTGGCCCGCTGCTCGGTCGCGGCGGCCTCCGCCTGCGCGGTGGCGGCGCTGTCCGCGCCGGCGCGCTCCATGGCGGCGACGTTCTGGGCGGCGCTCGCGCTGCGCTCCAGTCGGGCACGGTGGTCCCCCAGGAGCTTCAGGGCGCTGCTGCGGTCGAGCAGGTCCGCGGGACCGCCGTCGCTGAGCAGGTCCAGGGCCGGCGTCATGGTCCCGCCGGCGCGGTACGCCCCGGCGGCCAGGCGGCCGAGGTCGGCGCGCGCGGTCGCCGCCTCCCCCTCGGCGCTCTTCGCCCTGTCACGGGCGCGCCCAGCGGTCGCGGTGCGCGCCCCGAGGTCCTCGCGGGCGGCGTTGTACGCCTCAGCGGCGAGGGCCGCCTCGACGCCGGCGGTCTCCGCGGCGTCACAGACCTCGAGCAGCCGGGCCTCGAGCTCACCGACGCGGGTGGCCCCCTCAGCCTGGGCGCTGCGAGCCGCGGCCACGTCCTGCTCCGGCGGTGCGGGCGCGGCGCTCGCCGGTCCCGCGAGGGCCCCGGCGGCGATCACCGCCGCGGTGAGTGCTCCGGCCAGGGCGCTCCCCCGGGCGCGCGGCTGAGCAGGGGTGGAGTGGTGCAGGGCCGTCTCGTGCCAGGTCGCGCGTGCCATGGACCTCAGCATCGGCACGCTCTCGCGAAGCCTTGAGGGCGAGGACCGGCTCGAGATCCCGGGCGACGGGCCCCTCCCCGCGCGAGCGGGGACCGGGTGCGGGGATCCCCCGTCGAGCGGGGAGCCGGTGCGGGGATCGTCGAGCGGGGAGCCGGTGTGGCCCCTGCCGGCGTGTCGGCCGCACCGGGTCCCCGCTCGAGCCGGGATGGAGGGTCGGGGTGCCTGCAGGGCGCCCCGCCCCCCGTTTCAGCCGGCGGGCGCCCCGGCGCGCACCGGCAGGGCCTTGAGCCCGTGCACGATCGTCGACTGCCGGTGCGTCAGGGTGTCCGGTGCGACGGCGAGCGCCATGTCGGGGAAGCGCTCCAGCAGCGCGCCCAGCGCCACCTCTCCCTCCAGCCGGGCGAGGCCGGCACCGAGGCAGTGGTGGATGCCGTGCCCGAACGCGAGGTTGCTGATCCCCCGCTCCTCCGGGCGGTCGGCGTCGAAGAGGTCGGGGCGCTCGAAGCGCTCGGGGTCGCGGTTGGCCGAGCCGATCGAGAGGATCACCACCGAGCCCGCCGGGATCGTCGTCCCCGCGTACTCCACGTCGGTGGCGGCGAAGCGCAGCGGGGCGTTGTGGACGGGCCCGTCGAAGCGCAGGAACTCCTCGACCACCGCCGGCATGGACGCGGCGCTGCGGGCCCGCTCGCGCAGGCCGTCGTCGGTCAGCAGCCCGAGGGCGGCGTTGCCGATGAGGTTCGCCGACGTCTCGTGGCCTGCCACGAGGAGCAGGATCCCCATGGAGACCACCTCCTCGGGGGACAGGCGGTCGCCCTCCTCGGAGGCGGCCAGCAGCGCGGTGAGCAGCGTGTCGTCGGGCGCAGCGGCCTTGGCGGCGAGCAGGGAACCCATGTAGCGCCCCATCGACTCCATGGCGTCGTTCGTGGCGGCCGCGTCGGAGTTGTCGATCATGTCGTTGGACCAGCCGGTAAACTGGTCGCGGTCGCTCTCCGGGACGCCGATGAGCTCGCAGATGACCATCACCGGGAGCGGCACGGCGAAGGCGTCGATGAGGTCGACGCTCTCGTCGGGCCCGCGGGCGGCGACGGCGTCGAGGAGGTCGGCGGCGATCTGCTCCACCCGGGGGCGCAGCTCGTTGATGCGCCGGGCGGTGAAGGCACGGGTGACGAGCTTGCGCAGCCGCGTGTGGTCCGGGGGGTCGACGAGCAGCATCATCGAGCCGCCGGGACCGCGCGGGTCGTCCGAGCCCGGCGGCATGATCTTGCGCACGTCCTTGACGAGGCGCTCGTCGGTGAAGGCGGCCAGCACGTCGTCGTACCGCGTGATCAGCCAGCACGTGCCGCCCTGCGGCATGGGTACCTCGACCACCGGCGAGCTCTCGCGAAGCTGCTCGTAGGCGGGGTAGGGGTCGCGCCAGAAGTCACCGGCGAACACCTCGGGCTGGGTCGTCGTCATCGTCGTCGCCTCTCACCGTGCTCGTGACCCTCCGGCAGGAGGGACGGAACGGACGCTACAGAGCCCTGGCCCCCTCTGCGCGAGCCGTCCCTCAAGAGCCCCTCCGACGGAGCCGAGGAAGATCGGGTGACCCTCTACCCGCAGCTGCGGGCGCTCGCGCGCCACTCCTCGCACGACCCCGAGCAGGCTCTCGTGACGGTGCTCGGCCTCGCGTGCGAGCTCCTGGGCATGGACCGAGCAGGCGTGGGCGTCATCAGCAGCGGGCTCTTCACGATCGAGGTGGCCGTGGACGCCGACGGGACCCGCTCGCCGCGCCACGAGAAGACCCGGGCCCTCACACGGTCCTTCGCGCACCTCGTCGGCCCTTCCGCCACGTTGATCGTCGCCGACACCTCCTCCCACCTCGACAGCACCGACGCCGCCGACGCCCACCGGGACGTGCGCAGCTACGTGGGCACGTCGCTGGCGACCGGCCGCGACGGCGGGCGGGGCGTCCTCGGGGTGGCCGGCCTGCATCCCCTCGAGGGACCGGACGGTTGGCGCCGTGAGGTCCTCGAGGGGCTCGCTCCCGCCATCGACGACCTGTGGTCGGCGATGCGCCGCGACGGCGCTCCCGCAGCGGACGAGACCGCGGGCCGTCCGGGCCCGGCCGCCGTGGAGACGCCGGGTGCCGGGTCGAGCCTGAGCGCCATGGCCCGGCCCCTGCTGGAGGCGCTGCAGGAGCTGAGCGGGCTCGCCACCACCTTCCTCGCGAGGGTCGACGAGGAGAGCGACCGTCACACGGTCGTGCTCACCCACCACACCCGGGCTGCGCTGCAGTTCCCCGAGGGAACGCAGACGAGGTGGAGCGAGTCCGCCTGCCACCTCTCCGTCGAGGAGGACGCGCCGGCGGTCAACGACGTCCCCACCCGATGGCCTCAGGTGCAGGTCGCCGTCGAGCTGGGCCTGACCACGCACGTCACCGTCCCGGTGCGGCTCTCCGACGGACGGCTGTGGGGCACCCTGTGCGCCTCGGACGTGACGGCCCACGACCGACCGGAGCAGCACCTCCCGACCATGCGGCTCTTCGCCCGCCTCATCGCCAACGAGATCGATCGGGAGCTGACGCTCGTCGTCGAGCGCGAGGCCGCCCGGGCGATCGCCCGACGCTCCCAGGTCGACGAGCTCACCGGTGCCTCGACGCGGGGCACGGTCGAGCCGTGGATCTCCACCGCCATCGAGGGGCTGTCCCCCGACGACGTCGTGGTCGTGGCCTTCGTCGACGTCGACCGTTTCAAGGCCGTCAACGACGCCCACGGGCACCCGGCGGGCGACGCGGTCCTCGTCGAGCTCGTGACGCGCCTGCGCCACCGCGCCCGGCACGACGACCTCGTGGCGCGGATGGGTGGCGACGAGCTCCTGCTCGGCGCGATCCTGCGGCGGGAGGCGCTGCCTGCCTTCCAGCGACGGCTCCTCGAGGCCTGCTCCTTCGAGCTCGAACGGCCCGGTGGCGCGGTCGCGGTGACCTGTTCCCTGGGGTTCGCCACCTCTGACGAGACCTCGGGCCCGGCGCTGGTCGAGACCGCTGACGTGCACATGTACCGGCACAAGGCGGTCCACCGGCGCTGACGTCCAGCGACGGGGCGGTGAGTCTGCGGTGTCTCCCAGGCAGCAGGCCCACCATGGACGTCACCGTCCACGACGACGAGCCCCTGACTTGCACCGATGGAACCGCCGGTGGGAGTCGGCCCCACGACCAACGCTGTGCGCGACGACGGTGCGCACCGCCGCGCATCGCTACCTCGTCATTCGTCTGACCTGGGAAGATGCGGTTCGCCGACCCCTGGGACGGGCCGGTCCTTCCCCCGCTGTCCAGCGTCGTTCCCGTCAAGTAGGTGGTGAGCCCACCGGAGCAGAGGCAGGCCCTAGAGGTCTGCCCTGGCTTCGGTGGGCTCGCTCGGTCGATGGCTGCGGCTGGTGACGGCCCAGCCGGCGAGCGGGGAAGCCGGGCTCCCCACGATCGAGCCGTCCTGGCTGGTGCTGCTGCCAGGACGGCTCGGCCGGCTTCAGGGCCGGGCTGCTCGCCGCAGCCGTTCGAGGCGTCGACGGTGGTCGGCGCGCGCTGAGAGCGCCTGCTCGAGAGTGACCTCGACGAAGCGGGTGGCGGTGCCGGGGGAGCTCTGCCCCACGACGTCCATGTCGGCGCTGATCACGGTGGCCACCATCGCGTAGCCGCCCCCGGAGACGGCGTCCCGGTGCAGCACGATCGGTTCGCTCCCGGCCGGGACCTGGATGGAGCCGATCGGGTATCCGGCGTCGACGATGTTGGAGGGGTCAGCGCCCGCGCCGAAGGGTTGCTCGCGCTCGACCCACTCCAGCTGCGCGCCGGAGTAGCGGAAGCCCACGCGGTCGGCCACCGGCGTCAACGTCCAGGTGGTACCGAGGAAGCCGGTGCGGCCACGGTCGGTGAGGCGGTCGTCGTAGAGGCCCATGACCACGCGCACGTCGCTCTCGCGGGACAGAGCAGGGCGCAGGTCCTCGGGCGCCTCGAAACCGTCGGGGGCCGGCGGCGTGGTCGGCTCTGCGCCGACGGCCAGGGTGTCGCCGACCTGCAGCGTCCTGCCCTCGTGGCCGCCGAAACCCCCGAGGCCGTAGGTGGACCTGCTGCCCAGCACCGCGGGGACGTCGATGCCGCCGCGGACCGCCACGTAGGCGCGGGCGCCGGCGCGCAGGTAGGTGAAGGAGAGCTCGTCGCCTGCGGCGACGGGCAGCGCCGCCCACCCGGGTACCGGTTCTCCCCCGATCTGGGCGGGCATGTCCGCTCCGGTGACGGCGATCACGGCCGGCTGCGTGAAGCGCAGCCTGGGTCCGAGGTACGTGCACTCCAGGACCGCGGCGTCCTCGTCGTTGCCGACCAGGATGTTGCCGGCTCGTGAGGAGTACGCGTCGACCGCGCCGGAGGGTGGGATGCCGTAGCGGTAGTAGCCGGTGCGGCCGGTGTCCTGCACGGAGGTGGCCAGGCCCGATTCCAGGACCTCAATCATCGCTGAGCACCGCCAGCAGCGACGCCTTGGTGGCGTCGGGGTCCGCGAGGTAGGCGTCCAGGTCGAACTCGACGGGTCGCTGGCGCATCCGGTACTCACCGGCGGTCGCCTGGCCCTCGCTGTGCCGGTACTCCTCCTCGTCGATCCCGCGGAACTTCACGATGTCGCCGGGGCGGAAGAACACCATGAGCTCCTCGAAGTCGGGAGACGTCTGGGCGGGCTCGAAGATCGGGGCGGGCGTGATGCCGAACATCTGGTACCCGCCGGCGCCGCGCACGGAGTAGACGCACGCGAAGCACCCGCCGTGACCGACGGTCTGCTGGGGGGTGTCGGTGCGGGGCCTGACGTACTTGGGCACCTGGAGCTGGCGCTCGCGGGGCACCATCTGGTAGCAGAACGGCAGGCCGGCGACGAACCCGACCATGGACGTCAGCCACGGGGACTCCTGGTGGGCCTCGATGAACGCTGCTGCGTCGGGCAGGCCGTTGATCTCGGCGGCGAAGTCCAGGTCGTTGCCCTGCGGGCGCTGGTGGCTGTCGCGGAAGCGGGCGGCGACCTCGTTGGTGTACGGGTCGTCGTACCAGACCGGCACCTCGACGATGCGGGTGGACAGGGTGCGCGAGGCCGCGTTCTCGACCTGGCGCTCGACGTCGCGCACGACGCGTTCCAGCTCGCGGGGATCGCAGACGTCCGGGTCGAACCGGATGAGCAGGGACGCGTTGGCCGGGCACACGTCGCTCACCCCGTCGAGGGCGCGGGCGTCCAGCTCGGCGCTCATGGCGTTGGCGATGAAGTTGACCTCCAGGCTCATGGCCTCCGACAGGCGCACCACGAGCTGCTCGTCACCTCCCCAGGAGTAGCGGGACCGCTCGCTCATGCCTGCTCCATCCACTGCTCGAGGGACGTGGTGTGGTACGCGCCGCCCGCGAAGAGGTCCGACTCGAGCAGCCGCCCCAGGAACGGGGCCGTGGTCGTGATCCCCTGCACGTCGACCTCCCCCAGAGCGCGGCGGGCCTTGGCGATCGCGAGCTCGCGGGTGGTGTCCCACACGATGATCTTCGCGATCAGCGGGTCGTAGTAGGGGGAGACCTCGTCACCGGCGCGCACCCCGGAGTCCACCCGCACGAAGGGGCCTCCCGGCATCGACAGCGCGGTGATGGTGCCGGGGCTGGGGAAGAAGCCGCGCTCCGGGTCCTCGGCGGTCAGCCGCAGCTCGATGGCGTGCCCGCGGAAGACGACGTCGTCCTGGGTCAGCGACAGGGGCAGGCCCGACGCCACGCGCAGCTGCTCGCGCACGAGGTCCACGCCGGTGACCATCTCGGTGACCGGGTGCTCGACCTGCAGGCGGGTGTTCATCTCGATGAAGTGCACGGAGTCGTCGCGATGGTCGTAGAGGAACTCCACCGTGCCGGCGCCGCGGTAGGAGACCCGCTCGGCCAGAGCGACCGCCGCCGCGTGCAGCCGCGCGCGCACGGCGTCGGGCAGGTCGGCCTGGGCCTCCTCGACGACCTTCTGGCGTCGGCGCTGCATCGAGCAGTCCCGGTCGCCCAGGTGGAGGACCTTTTCCCCGTCGCCGAGGATCTGCACCTCGACGTGCTTCGCGGCGGGGATGAACGCCTCCAGGTACACCGTGGAGTCACCGAACGCCGACCCGGCCTCGGCCTGGACCACCGGCAGCGCCGAGCGCAGCTCGCTCGGATCGGCGACCACGCGGATGCCGCGCCCCCCACCTCCCGCAGCGGCCTTCAGCGCGACGGGATAGCCGATGCGCTCGGCGTCTGCCACCGCTTCGTCCACGCCGGAGACCGCTCCGTCGGAGCCGGGCACGGTGGGCACGCCGGCAGCAGCGGCCGTGGCCCGGGCCAGCGCCTTGTCGCCCATCGTGGCGATCGCGTGGGCGCTGGGGCCGACGAAGGTGATCCCCTCCTCCTCCAGCCGCTGGGCGAAGGAGGCCCGCTCCGAGAGGAACCCGTAGCCGGGGTGGACCGCGTCGGCGCCGCTGGAGCGCACGGCGGCCACCACCGCGTCGACGTCCAGGTAGCTCTTGGCCGCCTGGGCGGGGCCGATCACCACGTGCTCGTCGGCAACGGCGACGTGAGCAGCGTCGACGTCGGCCTCGCTCGCCACAGCGACGGTGCGCAGGCCCACCTCGCGGGCGGTGCGGAAGATGCGGACCGCGATCTCCCCGCGGTTGGCCACCAGCAGCGTGTGCACGGCGACCGCCTCAGGCCACGTCGATGCTGGCCACGGGGTCACCGGGGCCGATGGTGGCCGAGTCCTCGACGAGGAAGGCGCTGACGGTGCCGTCCGCCCCCGCCAGGACGGGGGCGAACTGCTTCATCACCTCCACCAGACCGATGGTCTGGTCCGCGCTGACCTCCTGCCCGACGTCGGTGAAGACCGGCTCCCCCGGTGAGGGGCAGCGGTAGAACACCCCGGGGAGCGGGGACTGCACGGTGTGCTCGGGCACGAGGACTCCTTCGTCGGTGGTGAGGGTCGATGGTGTCAGTCGGAGGTCAGGTCGTCGATCACCGCACGCACGGCTGCCGCCACCTCCGAGGCGTTGGGGGTGTCGGAGTGCACGCAGATGCTCTCCACCCGCACCGTCAGCTCCTCGCCGGTGAGGGCGCGGGTGGTGCCGTCCACGAGCGCGCCGCGGGCACGCTCGGCGGCCAGCCAGGGATCGGTGACCCCCGGCCGGGCCACGATGGCGAGGCTCCCGTCGCCGCGGTAGGCGAGGTCGACGTAGAACTCCGCGGTGAAGTCGACCCCCCGCTGGCGGGCGACCTTCTCGTGGGCGGTGCCGGGCATCCCGAACACCCCGACGCCCACCGCGGAGGCGACGTCGCACACCGCGCCCATGAGCTCCTCGTCGCGGGCGACCATCCCGTACATCGAGCCGTGGGGCTTGATGTGGTGCA
>JBBSRD010000030.1:0-13758 GCA_038243415.1 Actinomycetales bacterium
CGCCAGGCCCTCGCCCGTGACTCCGCCCTGCGCCGCCGCCGCACCGTCGTCGCCGTCGTCGCCGGGGTGATCGCCCTCGCGCTCGTGAGCGTCGGAGCGATCTCCATCATCAGCGGTGCCCAGCAGGAGACCGCGGCCTCACCGGCCGCCACGGACCCCGCGTCCCCCGCGTCCCCCGAGGGACCGACCGGCACGCCGTCGGGCTGCCCGGCCCCCGCCGACCCCGCGGCCGCCCCGCCGACCGAGCGCACCGCGCCGGACGCCTCCGTGGCGCAGGACAGGACGTGGAGCGGGACCATCGCCACCTCCTGCGGCGACCTCGGCGTCGAGCTCGACGGCGCTGCGGCGCCCCTCGCGGTCGCCTCGTTCGTGAGCCTCGCCGAGGAGGACTACTTCGTGGGCACCCCGTGCCACCGCGTGGTGACCGACGGCATCTACGTGCTCCAGTGCGGCGACCCGACGGGCACCGGCACCGGCGGGCCCGGGTACGAGTTCGGCCCCGTGGAGAACGCCCCCGAGGGCGACGTCTACCCCGAGGGCGCTCTCGCCATGGCCCGCCAGGGCGGCAACGGCGACAGCATGGGCAGCCAGTTCTTCATCGTCTTCCGTGAGTCGACCATCCCCTCGGACCAGGCGGGCGGCTACACGGTCTTCGGGAAGGTCACGTCCGGCCTGGACGTGGTGACGAAGATCGCCGGAGCCGGCGTGGCCGGTGGCGGCACCGACGGGCCGCCGGCGGACCCGATCAGCCTCGGGAAGGTGACCCTCCAGTGACGCAGCCCATCGACGAGCAGCCAGCACGCGACGACGAATCGAGCCACACCGTGACCACCTCTTCCCTCCCCACCGACGACACCGTCGAGCAGGAGGCGCCCTCCCCCTCGCCCGCCGAGACCACCGACGTGCAGCCCACGGAGGCTGGCGCCGAGGAGGTCGCGGTGGCCAGCACCGACCCGTCGGAGGACGCCGCGGCAGCAGAGCCTCACGCTGAGCCTGAGCCTGACGCAGAGGCCGCTCCCGAGGCCGTGGCAGAGCCCGCGGCCGACACCGAGGTGCAGGCAGCGGTGGAGGCTGCGGTGGAGGCTGAGCCCGTGCCCGAGGACGCGCCTGCAGCAGGGGCTGAGGACGCACCTGCGGCCGGAGCCGTCTCCGAGACGCCGGACGCCGCGACGCCGGCCCCGGCCCCTGCTGCGCCCCGGCCGTCCCCCTCCGTGATGGCGCGCCCCGGTCCGCCCCGACCAGGGGCACCCCGCCCCACCGCCGGGTCCCGCCCGGCGTCCGTCGCGGCGACGGCTGCGCCCTCGGGACCGACCGTCCCCGTCCGTCCGGCCTCCGACCCCGCTCCCTTCGGGCGGGTCGCCGAGGACGGCACGGTGTTCGTCACCACCAGCGAGGGCGAGCGCGAGGTCGGCTCCGCTGTCGGCGCGACGGCCGGCGAGGAGCTCGCTCCCTTCGGGCGCGCCTTCGACGACCTGGTGGCGCAGGTGGACCTCGTCGAGGCACGCCTGGACGCCGGTGAGGGCGCACCGGCCGACGCCGTCGGGAGCCTGCGGGCCCTGCGCGGCTCCCTGTCCGGGGTGCCGGCGGTCGGTGACCTGGACGCCCTGGCGCAGCGCACCCGCGACCTGGAGGCCCGGGCCGCCGCCGCCCGCGCCGAGGCAGACGAGATCCGCGCCACGGCCCGGGCCACCGCGCTCGCCGCCCGCGAGGACGTGGTCTCCGCCGCCGAGGCCATCGCCGCCACCGACCCCGTCAAGATGCAGTGGCGCCCGGCCGGCGAGCGCCTGAAGGTCCTCCTCGACGAGTGGAAGGACGCCCAGCGCACCTCGGGCAAGCTCGACAAGCGCAGCGAGGACGAGCTGTGGAAGCGGTTCTCCGCGGCCCGCACCTCTTTCGACCGTGCGCGCCGCGCGCACTTCTCCGCGCTGGAGGGCTCCAACGCCGAGGCCAAGACCGCCAAGACCGCGCTGGTCACCGAGGCGGAGTCGATGGTGGCCTCCACCGACTGGGGCGCCACCGCGGGCGCCTACAAGCGGCTCATGGACCGCTGGCGCACGGCGGGACACGCCGGGCGCCGCGACGACGACGCCCTGTGGACGCGCTTCCGGGCCGCCCAGGACGCCTTCTTCTCGGCCCGCCACGCCGCGGCCGAGGTCGAGGACGCCGCCTTCTCGGAGAACCTCGTCGTGAAGGAAGCGCTGCTGCTCGAGGCGGAGGCCCTGCTGCCGATCCGCGACCACCGGGCCGCGCGCCGCACCCTGCGTGACCTCGGGGAGCGGTGGGAGGCCGCGGGCAAGGTGCCGCGCGCCGACCTCCCCCGCGTCGAGAAGCGTCTGCGGGACGTGGAGAACGCGGTGGCCGACGCGGAGCGTGAGACGTGGCGCCGCTCGGACCCCGAGAAGTCTTCGCGGGCCTCCGGGGCCGTGGCGCAGCTGGAGAAGGCCGTGGCCGACCTCACCGCCCAGCGCGAGGCTGCCACCGCGAAGGGCGACGAGAAGGCCGCCGAGGCGGCTCAGGCCTCCCTCGACGCCCGTCAGATGTGGCTGGACGCCGCCAGGGCCACCGCGGAGGAGTTCTCCGGCTGAGCGCCGGCCCCGACCGACCGCCGGGCCTCAGGCCCGGCGGTCGTTCTTCCCGCCGGTCATCCGGTACACGTCGAACACCCCGGCGACGCTCCGCGCGGCGCTGAGCACGGCGTCGAGGTGGCCGGGGTCGGCCATCTCGAAGGTGAAGCGGCTGACGGCCACCCGGTCACGACCGGTGGAGACCGACGCCGACAGGATGTTGACGTGGCTGTCGGAGATCGCCCGCGTCACGTCCGACAGGAGGCCCGAGCGGTCCAGGGCCTCGACCTGGACCTGCACGAGGTAGACGCCGGTGGAGCCGTCGGCCCCCACGGCCCACTCGACCTCGACCATCCGCTCGGGGTGGGCCTTGAGCCCGGCCATGTTGCCGCAGTCGGTGCGGTGCACCGAGACCCCGCGGCCCTGGGTGACGAACCCGGCGATGGCGTCCCCCGGGACGGGGGTGCAGCAGCGGGCCAGCGAGGTCCACACGTCGTCGATGCCCTTGACCGTCACCGTCGAGTCGCCCGTGCGGGGACGCCGGTTGATCTGCGGGGGCAGCACCGCCTCGGCGAGGTCCTCGTTGGCGCCGACCTCCCCGCCGAGCGCGGCGACGAGCTTTTCCACCACGGACTGCGCCGAGACGTGGTTCTCCCCCACCGCGGCGTAGAGCGCGGAGACGTCGGCGAAGCGCATCTCGCTCGCCACCCCGGCGAGCGAGGTGTGGGACATGAGCCGTTGCAGCGGGAGGTGCTGCTTGCGCATGGCCTTGGCCATGGCGCTCTGTCCGGACTCGATGGCCTCCTCGCGGCGCTCCTTGGAGAACCACCCCCGGATCTTGTTGCGCGCCCGGGGGCTCTTGACGAACTCGAGCCAGTCCCGCGAGGGGCCGGCGGTCTCCACGCGGGAGGTGAAGATCTCCACGACGTCGCCGTTGTCCAGCGCGGTCTCCAGGGGCACGAGCCTCCCGTTGACCCTCGCCCCCATCGCCCGGTGCCCCACCTCGGTGTGCACCGCGTACGCGAAGTCCACCGGCGTGGAACCGGCGGGCAGGCCCATCACCTCGCCGCGGGGGGTGAAGACGAACACCTCGACCGCGTTGATCTCGAAGCGGAGGGACTCGAGGAACTCCCCCGGGTCCGCGGTCTCCTGCTGCCAGTCCACCAGCTGGCGCAGCCATGCCATGTCCTGGCCACCGGAGCCGGCAGGGCCGCCGGAGCCGCCCGAGCCGCCGGGGACCGCGGAGGCGGGCTGCCCGCCGGCGACGGGCTTGGCGGAGAGCGCGTCCTTGTACTTCCAGTGAGCAGCCACCCCGTACTCCGCCCGGCGGTGCATCGCGTGGGTGCGGATCTGGATCTCCACGGGCTTGCCGGCCGGGCCGATCACGGTGGTGTGCAGGGACTGGTACATGTTGAACTTCGGCATGGCGATGTAGTCCTTGAACCGCCCCGGCACGGGGTTCCACCGCGCGTGCAGGGCGCCGAGGACCGCGTAGCAGTCGCGCACGGAGTCCACGAGGACGCGCAGGGCCACGAGGTCGTAGATCTCTTCGAAGTCCTTCTTGCCGACCACCATCTTCTGGTAGACGGAGTAGTAGTGCTTGGGCCGCCCGGTCACGACCGACTTGATCTTCGCGGCGCGCAGGTCGGTGGTGATCTGGTCGGCGACGGAGTCCAGGTACTCCTCGCGCGCGGGCGCCTGCTCGGCGACCAGGCGCACCACCTCGTCGTAGACGCCGGGGTACAGCGCGGCGAAGGAGAGGTCCTCCAGCTCCCACTTGAGCGTGTTCATGCCCAGGCGGTGCGCCAGGGGGGCGTAGATCTCGAGGGTCTCCCTGGCCTTGCGCGCCGCGGACTCCGCGGAGACGTAGCGCCAGGTGCGCGCGTTGTGCAGGCGGTCGGCGAGCTTGATGACCAGCACCCGGATGTCGCGGGCCATCGCGACGACCATCTTGCGGACCGTCTCGGCCTGCGCGGCCTCGCCGTAGGTGACCTTGTCGAGCTTGGTCACCCCGTCCACGAGCATCGCGATCTCCTCGCCGAACTCCGCGCGCAGGGCGGTCAGGGAGTACTCGGTGTCCTCCACGGTGTCGTGCAGGAGGGCCGCCACGAGCGTCGAGGAGGTCATGCCCAGCTCGGCGAGGATGGTGGCCACGGCGACGGGGTGGGTGATGTAGGCGTCGCCGCTCTTGCGGCGCTGCCCGCGGTGGGCGCGCTCGGCGACGACGTAGGCCCGCTCGATGACCGACGTGTCGGCGCGCGGGTGGTTGGAGCGGACGGTCGCGACGAGCGGCTCGAGGGCCTGGGGCAGCGAGCCGCGCCCGCCGAGCCAGGAGAACCGGCCCCGCAGCGCGATGGGGCCCGTCTCGTGGGCGGCGCTGCGGCCCGTCGCGGGCGCAGCCTGCGTCACGGCAGGTGCCTCCTCCGCGGTCACGGGGGGCCTCTCAGCGGCCGCTGAGGTCTCCTGCCCGACGTCCGGGGCCAGCGGCTGCTCGGGCGGATCGTGCTCGAGCGGTTCCCCTGCCAGCGCGCGCGCGCGGGTCCGCCGCGGCGGCGCCGTCGGTGATGGCGCGTCCTGCGTGTCCCGCGAGCTCATGGCCCTCCCTCGTCGGGGCGAGGACGCCTCCTCACGGCGTGCGCTCCACCTCTGCGGCGATCGTAGGCCGCCCCCTGCCGGTGGCGGGGCGAGACCTCACCCGGACGGGTCGGTCGCTGCCCGCTCCCCGCCTCCTCCGGCCTGGCGAGCCGCAGTCCTGTCAGCGGCGTCGTCCGCCCTTGCGGGTCGGCTGGTTGCGGGGACCGCGCCGGGGCCGCTCGTCGGCAGCGTCCCCGGCCCCCCGACGTGCCTCACCAGACGCTCGCGCCCCGCGTCCCCCGCTCTCGGCAGCCCCCGGCGCGGCGGGCGTTCCCTGCGTGCGGACGCTCCCGCCGCTCGGGCCCGACGACGGCCGGTCCTTGACCGCGGTCGGCGCCGACCCACCGCTGGACGCGGCGCCGAGCCGGGAGCCGGCCACGGCGGTGCCGCCGCTGGCGCGGGGGGCGCCGCCGGACTCGCGGGCCTCCTGCACCCGTCCGGTGTGGACCATGACCTCGGGCCGGCGCTCCGTGAGCTGGGTGTAGACGGCGGGAGCGATGAAGACCGAGGAGTACGTGCCGGCGATCAGCCCGACGAACAGGGCGAGCGCGATGTCCGTCAGCGTCGCGGCCTTCAGCACCAGGGCGCCGATGAAGAGGATGGAACCCACGGGCAGCAGGGCCACCACGGAGGTGTTGATCGATCGGATCAGCGTCTGGTTGACGGCCAGGTTGACCGCCTCGCCAT
Source organism: Actinomycetales bacterium (assembly GCA_038243415.1). GTDB lineage: Bacteria > Actinomycetota > Actinomycetes > Actinomycetales > Quadrisphaeraceae > CADCUY01. The sequence goes on from JBBSRD010000030.1 coordinate 5,886, forward strand.
ACGTCAGCCGGTTGCCCTTGAGGAGACCCGCGGTGTTCTCACGGACCTTGTCGAAGACCACGACGGTGTCGTAGAGGGAGTACCCGAGGATCGTGAGGAAGCCGATGACGGTGGCCGGCGTGACCTCGAGACCGATGATCGCGTAGACGCCCGCCGTGATGATGACGTCGTGGAGGAGCGCGATCATGGCAGCTGCTGACATCCGCCACGTACGGAAGTAGATCGAGAGCACCAGGGCCGCCAGCGCGAGGAAGACGAAGAGCGCGATGACCGCCTGGCGGGTGACGTCCGCGCCCCACGTCGGTCCGACGGACGAGACGGTGACGTCCTTCGCGGACACGCCGTAGGCGTCCGTCAGCGCCTCGGTGGCGGCGTCCGTGCCCGCGTCGTCCAGGCGTGAGGACTGGAAGCGGATCCCGTCGTCGCCCAGCGCGGACACCCGGATCGCCTCGGCCTCGGGGACGGCCTTCTCGACCGCTGCTCGACCGGTGGCCGTGGTGGCGTCGTCGACCTGCGCGACCGTGATCTCGGTGCCGCCGGTGAACTCCAGGCCGGGGCTGATGCCCCGGATCCCGAGGCCCCCCAGGCAGATCGCGATCACGACGATCGAGATCGCGTACCAGAGGCGCCGGCGGCCGATCATGTTGATCGAGCGGGCCCCGGTGTAGAGGTCGTTGCCGAAGCTGGCGAAGCTCATCGCGAACCCCCGTCGGTGTCGGTCTGGTCGTCGTGGTCGACGCTGGCGCCACGCTCCCGCGTGGCGGTCACCGTGCCGCCGCCGACCGGCTGCTCGGCCGCTCGCTGCGCGGCCTTGCGCTGGGCGATGGTCTGGCGAGCCTCGGGCTCGTGCGGCGCGCCGCGGCGCGATCCTCGAGCGGGCTCGGGCGGACGGTTCTGGGCCGGACCGCGCACCCGGCCGCGCCCCGCGTAGGCCACGGAGCGCCCGAGGTGCTCGGCGTCGAAGCCGGAGAGCTTGTGGCCCTGGCTGAAGAATCTCGTGCGGGCCAGCAGCACGACCGCCGGGTGGGTGAACATCATCACGACGACCAGGTCGATGAGCGTGGTGAGCCCGAGCGTGAAGGCGAAGCCCCGCACGTTGCCGACCGCGAGGACGTAGAGGACGACGGCGGCGAGGAAGTTGATGACGTCGGAGATGATGATCGTTCGCCGCGCACGCTTCCACCCGGTCTCCACCGCGGGGATCAACGGTCTTCCCTCGCGCACCTCGTCACGCACGCGCTCGAAGAACACGATGAACGAGTCGGCGGTGATGCCGATGGCGACGATGAGCCCGGCGACGCCCGCGAGGGAGAGCCGGTAGCCCTGCGCCCACCCCAGCAGGGCGATGGCCAGGTAGGTGCCGAGGCCGGCGACGAGCAGGGACCCGATGGTCACGAGCCCCAGGGCGCGGTACTGGAAGAGGGAGTACACCGCGACCAGGGCCAGGCCGATGAGTCCGGCGATGAGGCCGCTGCGCAGCTGGTCGGAGCCGAGCGCCGGGGAGATCTGGTTCTCGGTCTGCTTCTCGAAGCTGATGGGCAGGGCGCCGAACTTCAGCTGGTCGGAGAGGGTCTTGGCCGACTCCTGGGTGAAGCTGCCGCTGATCCGGGCGCTGCCCCCGGCGATGGGCTGGTCGACGCTCGGGGCGGAGATGACGCTGCCGTCGAGCACGATGCCGAACTGGTTGTTCGGCGGCGGGAGCTTGGAGATCCGCTCCGTGGTCGCGAGGAACGCCGCCCCACCCTTGCTGTCGAGGTCGAGGTTGACGCCCCACTCGTTGGTTGAGGCGCCCGTCGAGGTCTGGCCGAGGCCGGCGGTGGCTCCGGTGAGGTCGGTGCCCTCGATCTCGACCGAGCCGAGGATGTACTTCAGCTGCCCCGTCACGTCGCAGGTGACGATCGGCTTCTTCGGGTCGTCGTCGAGGTCGGTGCCCACCTTGACCGGGTCGGAGCAGTCGAGCGCCCCGAACTCGGTCGCCATCTCCTCGGTGATCTGCGCGAGGTCCGACGGGTTGTTCGGGTCGGCCACCGGGGCCTCGCCGGGAGCAACCGCCGCGGGGTCGGCCGGCGCAGGCTCGGTGGGCGTCCCGCCGCTCCCTGGCGTCGGCGCTGCGGGAGCCGCACCCTCTGCTGGCGGGGCTTCCTCGGTCGGTGCCGGGTTCGCCAGCAGGGCGCGCGGCAGGATGCTGTTGCTCGTCGCGTCGCTGGGCTCGGGGGCGGGCTCGCCGCCCTCGGGCGCCGGCGCGATGGATGCACCGTCTTCGGGTGCGGGCGCACCTTCCTCGGTGGGAGCAGCCCCGTCCGGGGTGGGCGGGACCGGTTGGGCGTCGACGGGCGCCTGGACCAGCACCGGTCGGAAGCGGAGCTGAGCGGCCTGCGTCACCAGCGCCGCGGCCTCGCGCTGCTGCGCGGGGTCGCCGGGGAGGTCGACGTTGATGTTGTTCCCCGACGCGCTGATCTGCGCCTCCGCCACGCCCGAGGAGTCCACGCGCTGGCGGATGATCGCGATGGACTGGTTGATCTCGTCCTCGGTGATCTCGCCGCTGCCGCTCGTCAGCTTCGGCGTGAGGACGATCTGCGTGCCGCCCGCGAGGTCGAGCCCGAGCAGCGGGGCGTATCTCGCGTCGGACAGCTGCACCGCGGCGACGAGACCGCCGGCGGCGACCACCAGCAGCACCATGAGGGCGGTGAAGGTGCGGCGGGCGCGACTGAGCGTGGAGCGGGGCACGGGCAGGTCCGGTCGGGGTGGGGGTCAGGGGGAACGTCTGGGGACCGCCCCGAGGCGGTGGGCCCGTCCGGCGTCAGGGGCGCCGGCCACCAGGATCGTCGATCCCGCCCCGGGTGCTGCCCCCGGCGCGCGGGTCGAGGTCCCTGTCGTCCGAGGCCTTGCTGCGGTCACGGGCGTCGGTGTCGAGCTCGGACAGGTCGTCCGGGACGGCATAGGAGTCCGCGTCGATCGCCCCGGGAGCACCGAGGGCGGCGGCGTCCTGCGAGTCCTCGGCGTCGGCGGCCGCCACGTCCTCGGCGGTGCTGGTGACGCGGGCCACCGCGGCGCGCGACCAGCGGCTCTGGACGCCCGGCGAGCTCTCGAGCACGACGGAGTCGTCCTCGACCTCGACGATGGTGGCGTACAGCCCCGCGGTGGTGACGATCTCGGTGCCCGGGCTCAGCTGGCGCTGCACGGCAGCCGCCTCACGGGTGCGCTTGCGACCGCTGAAGAAGATGAGCGCCAGAAGGGCGATCGGCAGCAGGATGATCAGGCCGTCCACGGCGTGGTCCTCTCGAAGGGCGGCGAAGGGTGAGCGCCGCGTCGGCGTGCCCCGTCGAGGGCACCGTCCCGCAGCGGTGGTCGCCCGAGCGCACTCTGCGTGCGCGACGTCCACCATCTGCCTCGTCGAGGGTACCGCTCCGATCAGGCGCCCGGCCCTGCATCGAGGATCACCGGCCGCGGGCGGAGCTCCCGGGATCCACTTGGACCGAGGGCCTCCTGGTCAGGAGCGTCCGGGCAGGTCGAAGGGCAGGGGCGGCATCGCCCCCGCCGAGGGTGGCGGTGGCTCCAGGCCGAGGTGCGCCCAGCCGGCCGCCGTCGCGACCCGACCGCGGGGGGTGCGCCCGAGCAGTCCCTCGCGCACGAGGAACGGCTCGACGACGGTCTCCACGGTCTCGGGCTCCTCCCCGACCGCGACGGCCAGCGTCGAGAGCCCGACGGGCCCGCCGCCGAAGGTGCGGCAGAGCGAGCGCAGCACCGCGCGGTCGAGGCGGTCCAGGCCCACCGCGTCCACCTCGTAGACCTCCAGGGCCGCGCGGGCGGCATCGAGGTCGACGCGCCCGTCGCCGCGCACCTGCGCCCAGTCCCGCACGCGGCGCAGCAGGCGGTTGGCGATCCGCGGGGTCCCGCGGGAGCGCCCCGCGATCTCGTCGGCGGCTTCGGGCGTGACGGGGACCCCGAGCAGCGCGGCGGACCGGGTGAGCACGCGGGAGAGCTCGGCGGGCGAGTAGAAGTCGAGGTGGGCGGTGAACCCGAAGCGGTCCCGCAGCGGCGCCGGGAGCAGCCCCGCGCGGGTGGTGGCCCCCACCATCGTGAAGGGCGGGAGGTCCAGGGGGATCGCGGTCGCACCGGGTCCCTTGCCCACCACCACGTCCACCCGGTAGTCCTCCATGGCGACGTACAGCAGCTCTTCCGCCGGGCGGGCCACGCGGTGCACCTCGTCGACGAAGAGCACGTCCCCCTCCTCCAGCGAGGTCAGCACCGCCGCCAGGTCACCGGCGTGCTGGATGGCCGGGCCCGACGTCAGGCGCAGCGACGTGCCCATCTCCGTGGCGATGATCATCGCGAGCGTGGTCTTCCCCAGACCGGGGGGCCCGGAGAGCAGCACGTGGTCCGGCGGGGCCGAGCGCGCCTGGGCGGCGTGGAGCACCAGCGAGAGCTGCTCGCGGACCACGGCCTGCCCCACGAACTCCGCCAGCGACGTGGGGCGCAGCGCCGACTCGGCGGCGCGCTCACGGTCGTCGGAGGAGACGGCGACGATCCGCTCGTGGCTCGCCCCGGCACCGATGGCTGCAGCTGGTCCACCGCCTTCGCGGTCCCCGGCGGCTGCGCTCCCCCGGCGCTGGCTGAGGCGGTCGGCCTCAGCGGCCTCGAGCCGCGCCAGCGCCGCGGCCTCGCGGGCGCTCTGGGCGTCGTCGTCGAACCCCACGCTCACCGCCGGCCGAGGCTCTGCAGCGCCGCGCGCAGGAGCGCGGGGGTGTCGGCGGCGAGCGCGTCGTCGCCGGCGAGCACACCGCCGACGGCGTCCTCCGCCTGCCGGACGGACCAGCCGAGCCCCACCAGCGCCTCGACCACGGGGGTGGACGGCGAGGGCTCCACTGCGGCGGGCAGGCCGGGCGCCGCACCGGCGGGGCGCACGGTGGCGACGGGGGCCCCGAGGCGGTCGCCGAGCTCGAGGACCATCCGCTGGGCGCCCTTCTTGCCGATCCCCGGCACCTTCATCAGCGCCGTGAGGTCTTCTGCGGCGACCGCGCGGCGCAGCGTCTCCGGCTGGTGGACCGCGAGGACCGCCAGCGCGAGGCGCGGCCCCACCCCGGAGACCGTCTGGAGAGTGGCGAAGACCTCACGCTCGTCATCGGTGGGGAACCCGTAGAGGGTGAGGGAGTCCTCCCTGACCACCAGCGAGGTGTGCAGGGTGGTGTCGCCGCCGACGCGCAGGTCCGCCAGCGTCGGGGGCGTCGCGATGATCGACAGGCCCAGGCCGCCGACCTCCACGACCGCGGAGTCGAGGCGCAGCGCCAGCACCTCGCCCGAGACCGAGGCGATCACCAGGTCTTCCTCGTGGACGCGGCGGCGGCGGCGCTGGCCCAGGCGTGCTGGGCGGCGGTCGGTGCTCCCCGGCCGTTCGTCGCCCCGATCGTCGGGCCCCCTCGCCAGAGGTGGCACAGGGCCAGCGCCAGGGCGTCGGCGGCGTCGGCGGGACGGGGGCGTTCCTCGAGCTCGAGGATGCGGGTGACCATGGACGTGACCTGCTCCTTGCCGGCCCGGCCGGAGCCGGTGACGGCGGCCTTGACCTCGGACGGGGTGTGGGTGGCGACGGGCAGCCCGGCGCGGGCCGCGAGCATCATCGCCACGCCGGACGCCTGGGCGGTGCCCATGATGGTGGAGACGTCGGACCGGGCGAAGACCCGCTCGACGGCCACCGCGTCGGGCTGGTGGGCGGCGAGGACGTCCTCGAGGCCCAGGGCGATCGTGAGGAGCCGCTCCGCCAGAGGGTCCTCACCCGGCGAGCGGAGCACCCCTACCGCCACGAGGCGGGCCTTGCGGCCGGGGAGGCCGTCGATGACGCCCCACCCGCACCGGGTCAACCCCGGGTCGACCCCCAGCACGCGCACGGGTGAACCTTCGCACGCAGGTCCGACGTCGCGGGTGGACCTGCCCGCGACGTCGGCGCGGCGACCAGGGCGCAGCGTTCAGGCCCGGTCGCTCAGACCCGGTCGCTCAGGCTCGGGCGGCGAGCACCTCGTCGGGCACCTCGAGGTTCGCGTAGACGTTCTGCACGTCGTCGAGGTCGTCCAGGACGTCCATCAGGTGGATGACGGACTCGGCCTGGTCGGGAGGCAGCGGCACCTGCATCGAGGGGACGAAGGAGGCCTCGGCGGAGTCGTACTCGATGCCCGCGGCCTTCAGGGCCTCGCGGACGGCTGCCAGGTCGGTCGGTTCGCTGATGACCTCGAACGCGTCGTCCAGGTCGTTCACCTCTTCGGCACCCGCGTCGAGGACCGCTCCCACGACCGCGTCCTCGTCGACCTCGTCGCCCTCACCCTTGGGGACGAGCACGAGGCCCTTGCGGGTGAAGAGATACGCGACCGATCCCGGGTCGGCGAGGGACCCCCCGTTGCGGCTGAACGCGATGCGCACGTCGGCCGCGGCGCGGTTGCGGTTGTCGGTGAGGCACTCCACGAGCACCGCCACGCCGTGGGCGGCGTATCCCTCGTACATGATCGACTGGTAGTCGGCCCCGCCCGCCTCGGCGCCGGAGCCGCGCTTGACCGCGCGGTCGATGTTCTCGTTGGGCACCGACGACTTCTTGGCCTTCGTGATGGCGTCGACCAGCGTGGGGTTGCCCGAGAGATCACCGCCGCCCGTGCGGGCCGCGACCTCCACGTTCTTGATGAGCTTGGCGAACATCGAGCTGCGCTTGGCGTCGACGACGGCCTTCTTGTGCTTCGTCGTCGCCCACTTGGAGTGACCTGACATCGCGGCTCCTCTCCAGGATCGGCGGCAGGCCGGCTGGGCCCGCTGCGTGGTCGTCGTGCCTGTCTGCAGCAGATCGTATCGCCGGGGGGCCACGGGCCCGCCTCGGCGGCCGACCGGCCCGTCCTTCGTCGACCGGGCACGGGCCACCGCGGCGGACCTCCGCCTCCACGCCGTGGGCCGTCCCCGGTCGACGCAGGGCCGACACGGTCCAGCACCAGCGGGGTCAGGCGGCGGCGGCCATCTGCAGGAACAGCTGGTGGAAGCGGAGGTCGCCGGTGACCTCGGGGTGGAACGACGTCGCCAGGACCGGGCCGGACCGGACCGCGACGACGGCGCCCGACACCGGCTCGGTCCTCACGCGGGCGAGGACCTCGACGTCCTCACCGACCGTCTCCACCCAGGGCGCACGGATGAACACCGCCCGCACCGGCCCGTCACCCAGCCCAGCGCCTGCGAGCGCCGGGACGTCGACGTCCTCCTCGAAGGACTCCACCTGGCGACCGAAGGCGTTGCGGCGCACCGCGACGTCGAGACCGCCGAAGGTCCGCTGGCCGGCGATGCCGTCGACGAGGCGGTCCGCGAGCAGGATCATCCCGGCGCACGAGCCGTAGACCGGCATCCCGGCGCCGATCCGCTCGGCGATCACCGAGTGGAGGTCGAAGACGCGGGCCAGACGGTCGATGGCGCTGGACTCCCCTCCGGGGATGACCAGGGCGTCGACGGCGGTGACATCAGCAGGGGTGCGCACGCGCGCGGTACGGGCACCGGAAGCCTGGACCGCACGGAGGTGCTCCCCCACGTCGCCCTGCAGAGCCAGGACACCGACCAGGGGGGACGCGAGCAGCACGGGGCAAGAATGTCATGCGACGCGTGCGTCCCGCGGCGGAGGGACGAGGCGACGAGCCCGGACGGACAGGCCCCAGCGTGGTCGGCAGGGCCCGCCCGGAGCTCACCAGCCGCGCTGGGCCAGGCGGTGGGGCTCGGGGATGGCGTCGACGTTGATCCCGACCATGGCCTCACCGAGGCCGCGGGAGACCTTGGCGATGACGGAGGGGTCGTCGTAGGCGGCGGTGGCCGCCACGATCGCCGCGGCGCGCTGCTCGGGGTTGCCGGACTTGTAGATGCC
>JBBSRD010000031.1:0-13715 GCA_038243415.1 Actinomycetales bacterium
ACCTCGTCTTCCCCCACCACGAGATGGGCGCCGCCCACGCCGACGTCCTGGACGGCCCGCCGTTCGCGCGCACCTACGCCCACGCCGGCATGGTCGGCCTGGACGGGGAGACGATGAGCACGTCCCAGGGCAACCTCGTCCTCGTCTCCGTGCTCCGCCAGCGCGGGGTGGACCCTGCCGCGATCCGCCTCGCGATCCTCGCGCACCACTACCGGGACGACTGGTCCTGGACCGAGGACGGGCTCACCTTCGCCCAGGAGCGACTCGAGCGCTGGCGGACCGCCGTCGACGCCCCCGCCGGCCCCGACACCACCGTCCTGCTCTCCACCGTGCGCTCGCGCCTCGCCGACGACCTCGACGCCCCAGCGGCGCTCGCGGCCGTCGACGAGTGGGTCGCGGCCGCCGCGCACCCGGACCAGCCGGTGGTCGAGGGCGCCCCGGACGTGGTCACCGACCTCGTCGACGCCCTCCTCGGCGTGGGGCTCTGAGGGGGCCTCAGCCCTTCGCAGGGCCCTCGTCGCGCCGGTGGCGCAGATAGCGCTCGAAGTCCCGGGCGATGGCCTCTCCTGAGGCCTCGGGCAGGTCCGCGGTGTCGCGGGCCTGCTCCAGCTGCTCGACGTACTCCGCCACCTCGGGGTCCTCCGCGGCCAGCTCGTCGACGCCGCGCTCCCACGCCTGGGCGTCCTCGGCGAGCTCACCGAGCTGTACCGGTTCCCCGAGCAGCTCCTCGATGCGGGTCAGCAGCGCGACGACGGCCTTGGGGGACGGTGAGGACCCGACGTAGTGGGGGACCGCGGCCCACAGCGAGAGCGACGGCATGCCCGCGTAGCTCGCCGCCTCGGAGATCACGCCGACGATCCCGGTCGGGCCCTCGTAGGTGGAGCGCTCCAGGGACAGGCGGTGCAGGAGGTCCTCGTCGTCGGTGGTGGAGGACACGGGGACCGGGCGGGTGTGCGGGGTGTCGGCGAGCAGGGCTCCCAGCGTCACGACCGCTCGCGCGCCGAGGCGCTCGGCGTGCTCGAGGACCTCGGCGGTGAAGTGCTTCCAGCGCATGGAGGGCTCGACGCCGCGGACGATGACGATCTGGCGCCCGGTGACCGGGCCACGGGCCACCGAGACGGTCGTCACGGGCCACACGAGGTGCCGCGGCCCGCCGTCGGGGTCGCCGGCGACGACCATCGGCCGGGTCACCTGGAAGTCGTGGTAGTCCTCGGGGTCGACCTCGTCGACCTCCTCGGCGCCCCACACCCGGTGCAGGTGGGCCAGGGCGTCCGAGGCGGCCTCTCCGGCGTCGTTCCACCCCTCGAAGGCGGCGAGGAGCACCGGCTCGCTGAGCGAGGACGCCGGCAGCCCCACGGTGTCGGGGCTGGTCTGGCGCGCCGACCCCCCGTCCTCGGGGCGTGCGGCGGGCGGCTGCGGGTCCAAGGACGTCTCCATCACGGTCGGGGTCGAGCGCTGCGCCCGCGGGCGCGGCGCTCGTTCGAGGTGTCGCCAGCGTAGGCGCGCCCTCCCGCGGCGGGCAGGCCGGCGGGCCGCTGGATACGGTGCGCCGGTGGAACCTGCGATCCCGACCGCCCTGCTGTGGGACATGGACGGCACCCTCGTCGACACCGAGCCCTTCTGGTTCGCCGCCGAGCACGCGCTCGTCGCGGAGCACGGGGACTCCTGGAGCGACGACGACGCCCGGTCCCTGGTCGGCAACAACCTGCTGGGCTCCGCGGAGGTCCTGCGCGAGCGCGGCGGGGTGGCGCTCGCGCCCCTCGAGATCGTCGAGCGTCTCAGCGCCGACGTCAGCGAGCGGGTGCGCGCCGACCCGCCCTGGTGCCCCGGCGCCCGCGAGCTCCTCGTGGCCGCCCGAGGCGCCGGTCTGCCGTGCGTGCTCGTGACCGCGTCGTGGCGACCCCTGGTCGACGCGGTGCTCGCCGGCCTGCCCGAGGGGACCTTCTCCGACGTGGTGACCGGGGACGTCGTGACCCACGGGAAGCCCCACCCCGAGCCCTACCTCACGGGCGCCGAGCGGCTCGGGCTCGACCCGTCGCGGTGCCTGGCCCTGGAGGACTCCCTCAACGGGTTGACCAGCGCGCTGGCCGCCGGCGTGCCGACGATCGGCATCACCAACCACGTGCCGCTCCCGAGCGGCGACGGCGCACCGGCGGGCCTGCGGGTCGTCGAGACCCTCGAGGGCCTGACCCTGGAGCAGCTCCTGGCGCTGGCGCCCGCAGCGCCGGCGCGCCCGTCCTCCTGAGGCGTTGCGGAGCATCGTCGCTGAACCGTGACCCCCTCCGGCCCCACGGGGTCCCTGCTTGATCTACCTTCTCCCCAGCGGCCGACGACGACGTGGCCGAACCCTTCTTCGGAGGTCCCCGTGCCCCGCTCCCCGCGCCCCGTCCGTCCCGCCGCCCGCCAGCGCACCCCGCGCGCCACCGGGCTCGCTGCCGGCGCCCTCGCCCTCGGGGTGGCCCTGACGGGCTGCGTCGCCAGCGAGCGCGAGCCCGCCGGTGAGGGTTCCGCCTCGGGGAAGGGCGGAGGGACGTTCGTCTTCGCCGCCTCGGCGGACCCGGTGATGCTCGACCCCGCCTTCGCCTCCGACGGAGAGACGTTCCGCGTCGCCCGCCAGGTCTTCGAGGGCCTGGTGGGCACCAAGCCGGGCACCGCTGACCCGGCGCCGCTGCTGGCGAAGAGCTGGAAGACCTCCGACGACGGGCTGGAGACCACCTTCGACCTCGAGGAGGGCGTCATGTTCCAGGACGGGACCGCCTTCGACGCCGAGGCGGTGTGCGCGAACTTCGACCGCTGGTACGGCTGGACCGGGGTCAACCAGAGCCCCAACCTCTCCTACTACTACGGCAAGCTCTTCCGCGGGTTCGAGACCTCGGACGACCCCAGCACGCAGGGCGGCATCTACGGCGGGTGCAGCGCGGACGACGAGTCCACCGCCGTCATCACCCTCACCGAGCCCTTCGCCGGCCTGGTCCCGGCGATGAGCCTGCCGGCCTTCTCCATGCAGAGCCCCACGGCGATGGAGAAGTACGACGCCGACGGCACCAGCGGCGGCGAGGACGACCCGCGGTTCTCGGAGTACGCCACCGCCCACCCCACCGGCACGGGCCCGTTCACGGTGGAGTCCTGGGACCGCGGCCAGCAGGTGACGCTGAAGCGCAACGACGACTACTGGGGCGAGAAGGCCACCATCGACACCGCCATCGTGCGCACCATCGCCGACGGCAACGCCCGCCTGCAGGCCTTGAAGTCCGGGGACATCGACGGGTACGACCTCGTGGCCCCCGGCGACCTGTCCGGGCTGGAGGACGGCGGGTTCACCATCGAGCAGCGCGCCCCGTTCAACGTGCTCTACCTCGGCTTCAACCAGGCCGTGCCCGAGCTCGCCGACGTCAAGGTCCGCCAGGCCATCGCCCACGCCATCGACCGCAAGACGGTCATCAGCCAGTCGCTGCCCGAGGGCACGGTGGCGGCCGAGGAGTTCATGCCGGACCTCGTCACCGGGTTCACGAAGGACATCACCACGTACGAGTACGACCCGGAGAAGGCGAAGGCGCTGCTCGCGGAGGCCGGCCAGAGCGACCTCCAGCTGACCTTCAACTACCCGACCGGGGTCTCGCGGCCGTACATGCCGAGCCCCGAGGACACGTTCCTCGCCGTCCAGTCCCAGCTGCAGGCGGTCGGGATCACCGTGACCCCGCAGGCGGACGCGTGGGCGGACTACCTCGACCGCGTCAACGGCTCGGAGGACCACGGCGTCCACCTGCTCGGCTGGACCGGGGACTACGACGACTCCGACAACTTCGTCGGCACCTTCTTCGGCGCCCAGAGCCCGGAGTGGGGCTTCGACAACCCGGAGCTGTTCACCGCCCTCGAGGAGGCCCGGGGCCTGGCCACCCAGGAGGAGCAGAAGCCGGTCTACGAGAAGATCAACCAGCAGATCTCTGACTTCGTCCCCGGCATCCCGCTGGCCTCGCCGGTGCCCTCGCTGGCCTTCGCCCCCGGGGTGGAGGGATACCAGCCCTCCCCGGTGCAGGACGAGGTCTGGAACACGCTGACCGTCTCCAAGGGCTGATGCGCCTCGTGGCGGGTACCGGGCGGGCGGGCCGGTGATCCGGTTCGTCGCCGCGCGCCTCCTGCTGGTGGTCCCGGTGCTCGCCGGACTGGTCCTGCTCCTGTTCGCCTGGACCAGGGCGCTGCCCGGGGACCCGGCGCGGGCGCTGCTGGGCCAGCGCGCCACCCCGGCGGGCATCGAGGCCATCAACGAGCTGTACGGCTTCGACCGCCCCCTGCTCGTCCAGCTGGGGATCTACGTGCGCCAGCTGGCGACGGGGAACCTCGGCACCTCGGGGTTCACCGGTGAGCCGGTGGTGGCCTCCTTCGTCTCCCGCTTCCCGGCCACCATCGAGCTGGGGCTCTCGGCGCTCGTCTTCGCCGTGGTCCTCGGGGTGCCGCTGGGCTACTTCGCCGCCCGCCGCAACGGGAGGTGGTTGGACTCCCTCACCGTCGGCGGGTCGCTGCTCGGCGTGGTGGTCCCGGTGTTCTTCCTGGCCTACCTCCTGTAGATCGTCTTCGCGCAGTGGCTCGGGTGGCTGCCCACCGACGGGCGCCAGGACGTGCGGATCAACGCCACCCACGTCACCAACTTCTACGTGCTCGACGGGTTCCTCACCGGCGAGCTCGACGCCGCGGTCAACGCCCTGAAGCACCTGGTGCTGCCGGCGCTGGCGCTGGGCACCATCCCGCTGGCCATCATCGTGCGCATCACCCGCGCCTCGGTGATCGAGGTGCTCGGCGACGACTTCGTGCGCACCGCCCGCGCCAAGGGCCTCTCCCAGCGCACCATCCGGGTGCGCCACGTCATGCGCAACGCCCTCCTGCCGGTGATCACCACCATCGGGCTGCAGACCGGGCTCCTGCTCTCCGGGGCGGTGCTCACCGAGTCGGTCTTCGCCATCAACGGCATCGGGTCCTACCTCTTCACCGCCATCAGCCAGCTCGACTACGCCGTCCTGCAGGGGTACATCCTGTTCATCGCCCTGACCTACGCCCTGGTCAACCTCGTGGTCGACGTGCTCTACGGGGTCATCGACCCGCGGGTGAGGCTCTCGTGAGCGCTCTCGCGCCGCCCCCCGCGTCGGGCTCCCGGCGCGCGGACGACGCCGGTGACGCTGCCGCGGGTCTGGCCGACGGGGCGCTCGGCCGGGTGGCCGGCGACGGCCGCGGCGAGACCGGTGGTCCTGGCCGGTGGGCCGCACCGGGCGGCGGGGAGGTCGACGACGAGCAGGGCACGTCCCTGGTCCGCGGGGCCCTGCGACGGCTGCGCCGGGACCCCACGGCGATCCTCGGCGCCGTCCTGGTCACCCTCTTCGTGCTCGTCGCGATCGCGGCCCCGCTGATCGCGGGCTACCAGCCCGGGCGGGCGCTGGCGAACAGCGGCATCACTCCCTCATCGGTCCCCGGACCGTCGGAGGAGCACCCGCTGGGCCTGGACCCCTCGGGCGTGGACCTGCTCACCCAGCTCGTCTACGGGGCCCGGCAGTCGCTGATCATCGGGGTGGTCTCCACCGTCATCGGCCTCTTCTTCGGCCTGGTGCTCGGCACCCTGGCGGGGGCCTTCGGAGGGTGGGTCGACACCCTCGTCATGCGGGTCGTCGACATCCTCCTGTCGATCCCGTCGCTCCTGCTCGCGGTCTCCATCGCGGCGATCGCCGGCCAGAACGGGACCTCCGTGATGATCGCGATCGGCGCCGCCCAGATCCCGATCTTCGCCCGGCTGCTGCGCGGCTCCATGCTCGCCCAGCGCGGCTCGGACTACGTGCTCGCCGCGACGTCGCTGGGGCTGCGCCACCGCACCGTGGTGATGAGCCACCTGCTCCCGAACAGCCTGGGGCCCGTCATCGTCCAGGCCACCCTGGTGCTGGGGACCGCGATCATCGAGGTGGCGGCCCTCAGCTACCTGGGCCTGGGAGCGGCGAACCCCGCGACGGCGGAGTGGGGACGCATGCTCGTGCGCGCCCAGCCGCGCCTGGCCTCCGACCCGTGGCTGGCCATCGCGCCGGGGCTGTGCATCGCCGTCACCGCGCTGGGCTTCACCCTGCTGGGGGAGTCGCTGCGCCAGGCCCTCGACCCCAAGGGACGACGATGAACCGGCCCGGAGCGGCGGCGACGGGCGCGACCGAGCCGCTGCTGTCCGTGCGCGACCTCGAGGTGGTCTTCTCCGCCCGGGGGCGCGCCGACGTGCGCGCGGTGGACGGCGTGAGCTTCGACGTGCGCGCCGGCCAGGTCATGGCGCTGGTGGGGGAGTCGGGGTCGGGGAAGTCGGTGACGTCCCTGGCGGTCACCGGGCTGCTGCCCGCCCGGGGCGTCCGCGTCGGCGGCCAGGCGCTGCTGCGCGGGCGCGACCTCCTCACCATGGGCCGCCGCGAGCTGGACGGGCTGCGCGGGAGCGAGGTCGCCATGGTCTTCCAGGACCCCATGACCTCCCTGAACCCCGTGATCCCCGTCGGGCTGCAGATCACCGAGGTGCTGCGCCGGCACACCGACCTCTCCCGGGCGGCGGCGAAGGAGCGCGCGGTCGAGCTGCTGGGCCGCGTGGGCATCCCCGACCCGCGGCGCCGGGTCGGGGAGTACCCCCACCAGCTCTCCGGGGGCATGCGCCAGCGCGTGATGATCGCCGTGGCGCTCGCGTGCGACCCGGCGCTGCTCATCGCGGACGAGCCGACCACCGCCCTTGACGTCACGATCCAGGCGCAGGTCATCGAGCTCCTGGCCTCGCTGGTGCGCGAGCAGAACACCGCGATGCTGCTGATCACCCACGACCTGGGCGTGGTGGCGGGGGTGTGCGACGAGGTGACGGTCATGTACTCCGGGCGCGTCGTCGAGCGCGCGGAGCGCCGTGAGCTCTTCGCCCGCCCGCGCCACCGCTACACCTCCGGGCTGCTGGCCTCGGTGCCGCGGCTCGACGGCGACCGCGGAGCGCGCCTGGTCCCCATCCCCGGGACGCCGCGCGACGTGGTGCCGTGGTCCACGGCGTGCGCGTTCGCGCCGCGCTGCCCCGTGGCCGACGACGCGTGCGCCAGCGGCGACCTCGCGCTGGTCGCCGACGGCCCGGCGCACGTGCACCGCTGCGTGCACCCCGCCGGCGACCCCACCGCCACCGCCACCTCCGCCACCTCCACCTCCACCACGCCCCCCACCACCACGACGGGAGCGACCTCGTGAGCGTCATCCCCGGAGCGCTGGAGCAGCCAGCGAGCCACCCCGGCGCCTCGGCGGCCGGCGGTCCTGCTGGCGACCCGCTGCTGAGCGTGCGCGGGCTCGAGGTCCACTACCCGGGGCGCGGCGGTCTCCTCGGCCGCGGGGGCGCGCCCGTGCGGGCCGTCGACGGGGTCGACCTCGACGTGGCCCGCGGCACCACGCTGGGCCTGGTGGGGGAGTCGGGCTGCGGGAAGTCCACGCTCGGACGAGCGATCCTGCGCCTGACCGAACCGACGGCCGGCAGCGTCATCTTCGACGGCACCGACGTCACCGGGCTGCGCCGCGAGCCGCTGCGCCTGCTCCGCCGGCGGATGCAGATGGTCTTCCAGGACCCCATGGCCTCTCTCGACCCCCGGCAGTCGGTGCAGTCCCTCCTCGTCGAGCCGCTCGTCGCCCACGGGCTCGCCGGCGGCAGGGGCGAGCGGGAGGCGCGCGTCCGCGAGCTCCTCGACCTCGTGGGGCTGCCCGGCTCCGCGTCGGGCAAGTACCCGCACGAGTTCTCCGGCGGGCAGCGCCAGCGCCTGGGGATCGCTCGGGCGCTCGCGGTCGAGCCCGACCTCGTGGTTGCCGACGAGCCGGTCTCTGCGCTGGACGTCTCGGTCCAGGCGCAGGTGGTGAACCTCCTGGAGGACCTCCAGGAGCGCCTGGGGCTGACGTACCTCGTCATCGCCCACGACCTCGCGGTGGTGCGCCACATCGCCGACGCGGTGGTCGTGATGTACCTGGGCACCGTCGTCGAGCGGGCGGAGGGCGAGGACCTCTACACCGCTCCCGCGCACCCGTACACGATCGCGCTGATGTCGGCGATCCCCGTGCCGGACCCCGTCGTGGAGGACGCGCGCGAGCGGATCATCCTGCGCGGGGACCTCCCCAGCCCGGCCGCGCCGCCGAGCGGGTGCCGGTTCCACACCCGCTGCCCGTACCGCCAGCCCACCCGGTGCGACACCGAGGTGCCGGCGCTCCGCGAGGTGTCGCCGGGCCACGTGGTGGCGTGCCACTTCGCCGAGCAGGTGGCCTCAGGGGCGATCACCCCGAGCTGAACGCTGGTGCCGGAGCGCCGACGCGGCGGCCCCGGACCGCAGCGACGCCGAGAAGGACCACAGCGGCGACGGCGGCGACGGGGGCGGTGAGCCCGAGCCCGGCGACCAGCGCCAGGGCGTCGTTGCCCGCCACGAGACGGCGACCCACCCCGACAGGGATCGGCCCGGCCGGGGTGGCCAGCAGCGGCCCCTACTCCCCGATCAGGGAGCGTCCGGCGACCCGCCGCAGCGTCCCGAGCAGCGCGAAGCCGGTGGCCGCCACGACCCAGAGCAGCGGCAGCGAGGCCAGCGCCGCCCCGGCCACGGCGTAGGCCAGCGTCAGCGACGCGGTGCTGGCGACGAGGAGCACGGGGACGCACCGTCCCCGGACGGCGTAGGCACGCCGCAGCGCCGGGTGCTCCACCCACGCGTCCAGGGCCGTCCCGGCGCGCGCGGTGAGCACGAAGGTCGCCACCATGACGGTCGCGGCGGCCTCCGGGGCGCCCCAGACGGCGTCCACCCCCGCGGGCACGGCCAGCAGCGGGATCATCACGGCTACCCGCGCTGACGTCAGCGAGCGGACGAGGAAGACGCTGGCCGGTCACGGGCGCCGCGACGCCGCAGCGTCGCCGCCGCCGCGCAGCAGCTCCAGCGCGCTGGTGTCCGTCGTGATCGCGCTGGTCACCAGCGCCTCGACGAAGCGGCCGGCCCGCTCGAGGGACCAGCGCGGCGGCGGGCTCGACAGGCGCAGCCCTCGGCGGGGACCATGACTCAGAGACCCTGGTGCCCCGGCAGCGACCAGGACGAGCGCTGCGAGGCAGGAGGCAGCGAGCACGAGCAGGGCGGCCGCGCCGGCGGCAGCGCAGACCACGCCGACGGCCACCAGGGCGCACCCGGTCGCCAGCGCTCGGACCGCCACGGGTCGGTCGGCGTGCTGCCCGAGCCACGCCACGACGGCCGCCACCACCACCGCACCCGTCGCGACCAGCGTGACCTCCGAGGCGCTCCCCCCCCGACAGGTGCGAGCCGGCACCGAGCACCGCTCCCACCACGGCAGCAGCGACCACCACGCCGAGCGCCGCAGCGCGCTGGCGGCCGCGCACGAGACGGGCGACGTCGCGCCAGGTGACGTCCAGGCGGGTCGCCCACGCCGGCCCGATCCGCTGCAGCGCCGCCAGCGTCGCCGCCGAGGCGCCAGCACCGACCACGACGAGCACCCCCGTCCGCCCCAGCACGGTGCGCGCGCCGCCGAGGCCGTCCACGACCACCACCACGGTCAGCGCGTACAGCACCGCGCCGATCACCACCAGCGTGACGACCAGCTGCCCGACGCTCGAGACCCGCTGCACCTCAGCCTCCCGCGAGAGGCAGGTGCAGCACCTCACCCCCGACGAGAGCGGTCAGCGCGTCGGAGTGGGTCGACAGCACCACGACCCGGCGCTCGCGGCTCAGCTGCACCACCACGTCCGCCAGGCGTGCCACCCGGTCGTCGTCGAGGCGCTGCTCGGGCTCGTCGAGCAGCAGCGCGTCCCAGGGGCGCAGCAGCACGGTGGCCAGCGCGGACCGTCGCAGCTGGTTCGAGCTCAGGGAGGCGGCCAGGCGGTCCGCGAGGTCGCCGACCCCGAACCGCTCCAGGGCCGCGGACGCGTCGGCGGCGGGGTCCATCAGGCGCAGGTGGTCGGCGAGGGTGAGGTCAAGGAACCACGCCAGGTCGTCGAGCACCCTGTGGACCCGGCTCCACCAGGCCATCGACGAGGTCTGCTGCGGCAGCCCGTCGAGGAGGACCTCGCCGCCGTCGAGGGGCTCAGCGCCGGCCAGGCACCGCAGCAGCGTGGTCTTCCCGCTGCCGTTGCCGCCGCGCAGCACCAGCGGAGCGCGTTCGGGAGCGGTGGAGCCGTAACCGTCGAGCACGGTCGTGGCGCCGTAGCTCTTCCTCAGGCCGGTGACGCACAGCCGGCCCTCTGGCCCCTCCCGACGGGCGCGCACGGGCGCCGATGGTGCCACCCGGGCGTGCGCGGTGTCCTCGGACTCCCAGGTCGTCCCTGTCATACGAGTTGCACCCGTCGTATGACGATGCTGAGCCTCCGTGTCGATGACTCCGATGCCGGCGCAGCGACCGGGTGGGCTGAGCGGCTCGGCGTGGACCGGTCTGAGCTGCTGCACGAGGCGCTGCGCCAGCACCTCGCACGATGAGCGAGCGAGCGCGACGCCGAGACGTGGCGGCGGTCGCCCCTGAACGGGAAGGAACGAGCACTCGAGGCGCTGGAGCAGTGGCTCCCTGCTGAGGACTAGTCGGACTGGTCACCACCGGCAGGAGCACCCACGACGGACCGGCCCACGGGATCGCGGTGAAGCGCGGAGAGGTGTGGTTCGCCGCGACTCCAGGAGGCGATCGGCCGGTCCTCGTGCTGACGCGTGACCCGGTCGTCGACCGGATCGGGTCGGTGGTCGTGGCGGCGACGACCCGCACGGTGCGCGGGCTCGTGTCAGGGGTGGAGCTGGACCCCGACGTCGACGGCGTGCCGACCACCTGCGTGGTGAGCTTTGACGATCCCCGCACGCTGCCCCGGGACGTCTATCGCTGCAGGGTGACCCAGCTCTCACCGGGCCGTACGCGTGAGGCCTGCACGGTGCTGGCCGCAGCGACTGGATGCTGATGCTCACCTCCGCAATGTGTGCACCTCGGGCTTCTCATGCCCGACCTCATGACCATGGTCGATGCTCGGACATCGACCGTCCCGCGACCTAGGAAGTGGGACGGTCCTCGCGCCGCGAAGGCCACTGACGCGGTTCCGCCGATCTGTGCGTCCCACAGGTCATCCCCACAACCTCGTCCCGCGCCTGTCGTACGGGGGCGACCACCGGTACGGTCGGGCCCATGGAGATCGGGTACGCGCGGGTGTCGACGACTAAGCAGGACCTGGAGCGTCAGGTCCACGCCCTGGAGCAGGTCGGCATCGAGCAGGCACGGATCTTCGTGGACAAGAAGTCGGGGGCCACCATCGACCGCCCCGGGCTGCGCGCGGCGCTCGGCTATGCCCGCGAGGGTGACGTGCTGGTGGTGCACACGCTGGACCGGTTGGGGCGCACGGTGCGCGACACGTTGAACCTGATCCACGACTTGGCCGAGCGCGGGGTGGGGGTGAAGAACCTGGCGGATCCGATCAAGGTCGACTCCTCCAACCCTTCCGACCCGATGGCCCAGCTCGCAGTGGTGCTCCTGGCGCTGTTCGCGCAGATGGAGCGCACCTACACCGCCGAGAGAGCCGCCCACGCCCGTTCCGTCGCGACCGCGAAGGGTCGGAGGGTGGGGCGTCCGGTGCTGGCTGACCCCGACAAGATCGCCTGGGCGGTGCACCTACGCGACCACGGCGCCACCATCGCCCAGATCGTCGAGAAGACCGGTGTGGCGCGCACCAGCCTGTACCGGCACATGCCCCCGCGCCCGGTCGAGCCGGTCACTGCTGACGGCGGGCAAGGAGAGCAGCGGGGCGCGGCTGGCTGAGGTGCCACCTGCTCGTACAGCAGTGCCTGATCGGCGCGGACGAGAGGCGGTCGACGGGTGTCTAGCCTCGTTCTCGTGCTGAGGACTGCGGTGAGCGAGCTGCTGGGGATCAGCGTGCCGGTGGTGGGGGCACCGATGGCGGGGGTGGCTGGTGGTCGGCTGGCCGCAGCTGTCAGCGCTGGTGGCGGGCTGGGGATGATCGGCGTGCCGGCCTCGGCCGGTGCGCAGGACATCGCCGCTCAGGCTGCGATCGCGGGCTCGGCGGGTCGAGTCTTCGGGATCGGGTTGCTGGCATGGGTGCTGGCCGATCGCGGCGACCAGCTCGACGCGGCGCTGGAGGCGGAGCCGGCGCTGGTCTCGGTCAGCTTCGGGGACTACGCGCCCTGGGTCGAGCCCCTGCACGCCGGCGGGGCGGTGGTGGCCACCCAGGTGGCCACCGTCGAGCAGGCCCGTGTCGCGGCTGAGCGCGGGGTCGACGTCCTGGTCGCGCGCGGCGGCGAGGGCGGCGGTCACGGGGAGGACGCGGTGGCCACGCTGCCGCTGCTGCAAGGTGTGCTGGACGCGGTCGAGGTCCCGGTGGTGGCCGCCGGTGGCATCGTGACCGCGCGCGGTCTGGCCGCGGTGCTGGCCGCTGGCGCCGGTGGGGCGTGGATCGGTACTGCTCTGCTTTCCAGCGTCGAGGGCTCCAACGCTGCTGGGGCCAAGGCCCGGGTGCGCCAGGCGCGGGAGAGCGAGACGGTCTACAGCCGGGTCTTCGACATCGCCCAGGGTTTGGGCTGGCCACCGCGCTACGGCGGGCGGGCGCTGAGCAACGACTTCACCGAGCGGTGGGTCGGCCACGAGGACGAGCTGGCGCTGCAGGAGGGGGCCGGTGAGCAGATCGCCGCGGCGCAGCGGCGCGGGGACTTCGACGTCGCCGGGATCTACGCCGGGCAGGGCGTCGGGCTGGTCACCGAGCAGCGCGGCGCGGCCGAGGTCGTCGCCGAGATGGCTGCCGGCGCGCAGGAGCTGTTGGCCCATCGGTGGTGAATGCCACCGGCTCGCCGTCCACCGAGCGGGGTCTGCGCGATCATCGGCCGGTCGTGGAAGACCTCCGCGCCGGCCACGGCGACGGCCGGGCTCAGCCGGCCCTCACGGGGCGAGGATCGGTGGTGGCGCGTGCGTGATGCTCTGAAGGGGTTCTTCGCCCTGCGGCCCAGACCGCTGCGTCGAACCGTCCAGCTGGCCGGCGGGCTGGCCATCCTGTCCCTGGGCGTGGCGGTGCAGGTGAAGTCACGGCTGGGTCTGGCCCCGTGGGACGTGCTGCACCAGGGCCTCGCCAGGGCGTGGGGTCTCTCGTTGGGCACGATGGTGATCCTCGTGAGCCTGGCCGTGCTGGTGCTGTAAATCCCCATCAAGCAGAAGCTGGGTCTGGGGACGCTGGCCAACGCCGTCCTGCTCGGGCTGGGTATCGACCTGTGGCTGAGCCTCGTCCCGGCGGCCCAGAACCTGGCGGTGGAGATCGCCTTCGTGTCCGGGGGGATCGCGCTGAGCGCCGTGGGCACGGCCCTTTACATCGGCGCAGGCCTGGGGTCTGGGGCCCGTGACGGGCTGATGACCGGTTTCGCGGCCCGCGGTTTCTCCCTCAGGAAGACGCGGATGGTGGTTCAGCTGAGCATCCTTGCGTGCGGCTGGCTCATCGGGGGAACGGTCGGGGTGGGAACGATTCTCTTCGCCGTCGCCATCGGTCCGATGGTGCAGGTGGTGCTCGTACGGGTCTCGATGGCCGGTCCACAGCGGCCTTGCTGAGCTGTCAAGCGCCGGGTTTGATGGAGGCTGTGATGCCCCGCTCGACGGGTTCCGGGCGGGGAGTGGTGGGTGTGTGTGTGGCCTCGTACTCGACGGGTGGGACGAGGCCGATCTCGCCGTGCAGGCGCCGGTGGTTGTACCAG
>JBBSRD010000032.1:0-13626 GCA_038243415.1 Actinomycetales bacterium
CCGCTGTTCATGTGGTTCTCGACGAGGTCGAGGTGCTCGGTGTCGTCAGCGCCCGTGCAGTACGTGTAGAAGCAGTTCGCCGGGTTCCAGCTCGCCGGGTAGGTGGGGTTCTTCTCCGGGTTGCACCGGCAGGCGTGGCACGCGGCCATGTGGCCGGCGGGGAGGTCGAGGTCGAAGAGCTCGTCCATGTTCTGGACCACGAGCATGTCGGCGTCCAGGAGCACGACCCGCTCGAGCTCGGTGAGGCTCCAGACCACCAGCTTGCTCCAGTTCTGGGCGAAGCGGGTGATGGCGTAGTCGTCCTGCAAGGTGAGCGGCGGGCTGAGCGGCTCGACGGGGCGAACGATGCAGTCGGCGTCCTCCAGGGCCTGCCGGGTCGCCGCGTCGACGTCAGGGGTGACCATGACCATCAGGGGGTACGCGCTGGCGACCTTCTTCAGCGAGGCCCTCAGCGCCTTGACGCCGACGAGGTAGCCCGGCCCGGTCAGCAGCGTCGCCCAGGCCTTCATCGGCCGAAGTCCTCAGGAAGCATCGTGGAAACTTAGCCCACCGTTCCAGAGACTCGGACGTGCCTGGGCCCCGACGTGCTATCGAATGCTATCTATCAACTCTGCTGCTATCGCTGCTATCTTTTGCTCATGCGCGAGAGCAACCCGTACCGACCAGGGTTCAACCAGTCCCCGGCGGTGCTGGCCGGCCGCCGCGACGTCATCGACGCTGTCGCGGAGTCCCTGGACGTCGCGGCTCTCGACGGGCGGACACCCCGGCCGCTCCTCCTGGTCGGTGGTCGCGGTGTGGGGAAGACCGTGCTGCTGGCTCGCGCCCGGTGCATCGCCGCCGAACGGCACAGCTGGATCAGCGCTGATGTCGAGGTGCACCCCGAGCGGTCGTTCACCCCCGTCCTGGTGGCCCGGCTGCGAGAGGCGGCAGGGATCTACGACCAGTCTCCGCCTCCTCGAGGGGGATGGTCGGTGGACCAGGCCACCGTCAAGGCGTCGATCGCAGGTGTTGGCGGCGCGGTGCAGGTGAGCCGGTCCGCGAGTGGCTCTGCTCCTGAAGAGATGGCGGTCGAGGACGCACTGCGCCTGGCGATGACCGCGGCGCTCGTCCGTGGAACAGGGCTGCTCCTCACGCTCGACGAGGCCCACCTGGCAGCAGCCGACGAGCTCGCGGCTCTCGCGGCGGGTCTCCAGCGCGCGGTCACCGAGGGGTGGCCCCTGGTCGCGGCTCTCGCAGGCCTACCGAGCATGCAGGACCCCCGGCGCATGGTCACGTACCTGGAGCGCGGCGAGTGGCACAGCCTCGGGCTCCTCCCTCCAGCCGAGACCCTCGACGCCCTGAGCGGGCCCGCCCAGGGCGTCGGCCGTCCGATGGACGACGACGCGGCAACGCTCCTCGCGGAGGCCAGCGGCGGATATCCCTACGCCATCCAGGTTCTCGGCCACCACGCGTGGCGTGCTTCGACCGGCGCCACGTCCATCGACGTGGAGGCCGCGCGCGCTGGCCGGGCAGCAGCGCAGCGAGACCTCTCGGCGGGGCTCTACACGTCGCGCTGGAAGGATGCTCCGCCCCGCGAGCAGGAGTACCTCGCGGCGCTCGCGGACCTGGTGCTGCAGGGACGTCACCCCATCGGTACCGACGTGGCGCGCGCTCTGGGCAGGGAGCGGTCCGCGGTGAGCTACCTGAGGGACCGGCTGCTCCGCAAGGGCACGATCTACGCCGACGGCAGGGTGCTCCGGTTCGCCGTCCCCGGCATGGCCTCGTGGATCGCAGAGCGGGCGCTCGACGACTGACGGTTGTTCGGCCTGATCGCCGCTACCCGGCCGCGCGTGGACGCCAGCTTCTGGGCGCTGCAGCTGTGAAGCTGCGCGCGTGCCGACTCGCTACCACCGTCTGGTGCGTAGCCGCGTCGAGCCGCAGAGCCTGCTCGAGCTGGCCATCGTGGACAGGCTGGCGCAGGACCTCAGGACGAGGCTGTACGACGCAGCCGCCGACATCGACGACGCTCACGTGCACGGGGCCTCGAGCAGTGCCATCCAGGTGCTGGTCTCCCGCATCCTCACCGGGGGGCTCGGGTTCTCGGAGGAAGTGGTGCTCACCCCTCAGGACGGTCCGGTCACGCGAGCCCGGCCCGATTTCGTGCATCGCCTCGGCGTCGGCCGATCGTGCCGATGGCGAGCTGGAACCAGGCCGGCAAGAGCCGGGAGACCCCCTTCGTCCGGGTCTCGAACCGGCTGTCGGCGTTCTTCGGTGACGAGCGACGCGAGGTCGACGTCGTGAGCTGCCACTTCTTCGGGTACGGGAGGCTCACGCTCGACTGAGGGTGGGTCATGTCGCGTCACGGCTATCCGCGAGGCGCCGCCGGGGAGGCATCCTCGCTGGGCTCGGCCTCGAGGACGGGGAGGTCGTCGTCCTCCTCGGACGAGTCGATGATCATCAGCACAGCCTCGGCCGTGAGCTGCTCCAGGCCCGGGGTGACGCGGACCGGCTCGTCCGCGGCCAGGTAGCCGAAGCCGCGCAGCTCGTCGAGGACCGGGCGGATCGTCCCCAGCTCGGCGAACCGGTCGACGTCCTCGGTCGTGGACTCGCCGTCGATCAGCGCGGTGGACAGCACGGCCAGCGCCAGCTCCCCGGGCTCGGGGGCGTCGTCGTCGCCGTCGTCGCCCTCCTCACGGTCCGTGCGGGAGAGGACGTCCTCGAGGAAGAACGTCAGCGCCACCTCGAGGGTGGACCGGTGCTCGCTGGGGTCGTCGAGCAGCTCGCGCGCCGCCGACGTGGGGGTGACGGCGTCGGCGCCGACGTCGACGAGCCCCGCCCCGACGAGGGCGTCGAGCGCCTCGCCCACCACGAGCCCGGCCTGGTCGGCGTCCGCGCCGCCCTCGCCGGGTGCGACGCCGAGCAGCGCCGCGGCCTCGGGGAGCGCCTCGGGACTGAGCGCGTCGGCGACCACCGGCTTCGACGGCGCCATCCACGTCAGCAGGCCCAGGAGCGAGCGGCTCAGCGCCATCGCGTCGATCGCGGCGTCGCTCGCGGCCAGGGCGCCGGGCTCGAGCCCGGCGTCGGTGATCTCCCGCAGCGCGAGGACGTCCGCCTCGTCCGAGCCGGTGGCGCCGGCGAGGATCTCCTCCACCTCGGCGTAGTCGCCAGCGGCCCCGCGCCAGCGCCCGGACTCCTCGACGAACGCCAGCAGGGCGGAGAGGGAGGAGGCGAACATCGCCGTCGGGATGGGCAGCTCGTCGGCGTCCTCGCCCGCCTTGCTGGTCTCCTTCTCCTCCGCCTCGTCCAGGAGGTCGAGGAGGCGGGTGACCTGGTCGGGCGTCCAGGCGTAGAGGTCGGTCAGCTCCACGGCCTTCTCGGCGAGCTCGACGACGCTGAAGAGCAGGACGATCACCGCCTCGGCGTCCTGGCGGTCCTCCATCGACGGGTCGGCGACCAGCCACGTCCTCAGGTGCGGCTCGAGGCGCTCGAGCTGCTCGACCGGCGGGGTGCGGCCCCCGCCGCCGCGCTGCTGCGTGCTGTTCGTCCTGCGGGGCTTCTGGCGCTTCTTGGGCATGGCCCCAGGATGCTGCACAGCCCGGCGGAGCCCGGCAGCAGGACGCCGTGATCTGCCCCGGCGACGGCGATACGGTGATGGTGCTCCGTCCATGAATCCACCAGCAGGAAGAGCAGGACGATGACGAACAGGTTCTCTGTCGGCGACCACGTGCGGTGGAACTCCGAGGCCGGACACGTGCAGGGCACGATCATCGCGGTCCACACCGAAGACACCGACTACAAGGGCCACACCCGTCGCTGCAGCCCCGATGACCCGCAGTACGAGATCACGAGCGACACGACGGACCACGTGGCGATGCACAAGGGTGGCGCGTTGACAAAGGCATGAGCGAGATCTGGACGGTCGGGCACCAGGCGCTCCCCGAGACGGCGTTCCTCGATCTGCTGGCAGAGCGGGGCATCACCCTCGTGGTCGACGTCCGAGCCCATCCCGGATCACGCGCCAGCCCCCAGTTCGGCCGCGACGTCATGCCCGGATGGCTCACGAGCGCGTCCGTCGGGTACGTCCACCTCGACGCGCTCGGCGGGCGGCGGCGCAAGCAGGACGTGGACCCGGACCTCAACGCGGGCTGGAACAACGTCAGCTTCAAGAACTACGCCGACCACACGCTCACTCCCGCCTACCAGCAGGGGATCGCTGAGCTGGAAGAGCTGGCGGACGCCCGTCGCGCCGTCATCATGTGCGCCGAGGCGCTGCCCTGGCGGTGCCACCGGTTGCTCATCTCGAACACCCTCGTCTCACGAGGGCAGGTGGTGCACCACGTCATGGGAGGGGCAGGCTCCCACCTCCACGAGCTGGGTCAGTGGGGAGCGACGCCGGTCGTCGACGAGACCGGACGGATGACCTATCCCGCACCGGACGCCTGATCCGTTGCTCTCCGGCCGCCGCGAGGAGCATGATCGTGGTCCCACAGGGCACGTCCCGAGGAGCAGCCATGCAGAACCCCCTCAGGCGCACGAGCCGCACGTCGGGCTCGGCGCTCTCCCCGCGCGGCTGGCCGGGCCCGCGCCCGGGGGACGGGCCCGCAGGCGGAGCCGGCGTGCGGGTACGGCCCGGCGGTCCGCAGCAGGGCGGGCCGCCGCCCCAGGCAGCGGCCCTCGACGAGCCGGCTCCGGAGGAGTGCCACGACCTGACGTCGGCCGGCCCACCACGCTGAGCGAGGAGTGGCGTCCGGATGGTGATCAGTGCTCCGCGGCGGTGAGCACCTCGCCGAGGGTGCGCAGGTTCCGCGTGGTGAGGAACGGCGTGAAGCGCGCGCCCGCGATCAGCCGTGCGGACGGGGTGCCGGTGGAGGAGCCTCTCGGTCACCGCCGGTACAGGACGTCGCCGGCGAGGTGCAGCTGCTCTGCGCCGGCATCGTCCCCCGCGCGGCCGGCCACGTCCTCCAGCACGTCGGCGTCGGAGGAGAACACCACGGAGGGGTGGTGCTCGTCGTCCTCGCGCTCGAACGGGTAGCCGTCGTGCACCGCCCGCAGGGCGTCGGCGCTCAGCACGACCACGAACGCCTCGTACCCGAACCGCTCCCGCAGCGCCGCGGACGTGACCTTGACGCCGTTCACGTTGACCCCGCGCAGCACCACCACCGAGCGCGTCATCGTGATCATCTCCGTCACGTTAGCGCCGACCCACGACACGCAGCAGGCTGGGTGTGGTGCGGGTGATGGGGGCTGACGTCGCGGCCGGGTCCTGGGTGGGGATCGTCCTGGACGACGCCGTGCCTGGAGGCGTGAGCGCCGTGACGGCTCCCGACGTGAGCGGGCTGCTGGCCGCCTCGGGGCCGGTGGACGTGCTGGCCCTCGACATCCCGATCGGCCTGGCGGACGACGGACCCCGCCGGGCAGACGCCGCGGCCAGGGCGCTGGTCGGCCGGCGCGCGTCGTCGGTGTTCGCCACCCCCGTGCGTGCGGCGCTCATGGCGGGCGACCACGCCGAGGCGGTGCGCGTCGCGCGCGCGGCCACGGGCAGCGGCACCAGCGTCCAGGCCTTCGGGCTGCGCCACAAGATCCTCGAGGTGGACCGCTGGTGGAGGGCCGCACCTGCCGGGGCGCCGCGCCTGGTCGAGGCCCACCCGGAGGCCTGCTTCGCCGCGATGGCGCAGCGCCCGCTGGACCACCGCAAGAAGAGCTGGGCCGGCGCCGCCCAGCGCCGGGCCCTGCTGCGCTCCGTGGGCGTCGACCTGCCCGACGACCTCGGGGAGGCAGGGCGGGTGGGCGCCGTCGACGACGTCCTCGACGCGGCCGCCGTCGCCTGGACCGCGCGGCGGGTGGCCCGCGGCGAGGCCCTCAGCCATCCCGACCCGCCGGAGCGCACCCCCGACGGCTGGGCCGCAGCGATCTGGACGTAGGCCCCGCACGAGGCGGTGCCGACCGCTCCGGTCAGGGAGCGCTCACGTCCAGCAGCGGCATCCGTGGGCGCCGGGGCTGGCGGTCCACCGCGTCCGCCGCGTCCACCGCGCCGTAGGTGGTGGTGCGCTGACGGGTGGGCCGCCCGATGTCGGTGGCGATGGCCTGCAGCTGGGGCACGGTGCGCTCCGAGCCGTGCTCCGAGCCCGCCATCCGGCTGATCGTCTCCTCCATGAGCGTGCCGCCCATGTCGTTGGCGCCGCCGGTGAGCAGCTGCTGCACCCCGGCGTCACCGAGCTTGACCCACGAGCACTGGATGTTGTCGATGCGCCCGTGGAGCATGAGGCGCGCGAGGGCGTGCACCGCGCGGTTCTGCGCGACGGTGGGGCCGGGTCGGGCCACGCCGGCGAGGTAGAGCGGCGCGTTGGCGTGCACGAACGGCAAGGGCACGAACTCGGTGAACCCCCCGGTGCGGTCCTGGATGCCCGCCAGGGTGCGCAGGTGCGCCACCCAGTGGTGCGGGGCGTCGACGTGCCCGTACATCATCGTCGAGCTGGAGCGCAGGCCCAGCTCGTGCGCGGTGGTGACCACGTCGATCCACGCCGCGGCGGAGAGCTTGCCCTTGGTCAGCACCCAGCGGACGTCGTCGTCGAGGATCTCCGCGGCGGTGCCCGGGATCGACCCCAGGCCCGCCTCCTTCGCGGCGATCAGCCACTCGCGCACCGACAGGCCGGTGCGGGTGGCGCCGTTGACCACCTCCATCGGCGAGAACGCGTGGACGTGCATCGCGGGGACCCGCTCGCGCACGGCCGCGGCGATGTCGAAGTACGCGGTGCCCGGGAGGTCGGGGTCGATGCCGCCCTGCAGGCACACCTCCGTGGCGCCGGCGACCCACGCCTCCTCGGTGCGGTCCCCGATCTGGCGCAGCGAGAGGGTGAACGCGTCGGTGTCGGTGCGCCGCTGGGCGAAGGCGCAGAACCGGCAGCCGGTGTAGCAGATGTTGGTGAAGTTGATGTTCCGGTTGACCACGTAGGTCACCTCGTCGCCCACGGCGCCCCGGCGGACGTCGTCGGCCAGCGCGCACAGCGCCTCCAGCGAGGGACCGGTCGCGTCCAGCAGCGCCAGCGCGTCGGCGTCCCCGAGCCCCGCGGGGTCGGCCTCGGCGTGGCGCAGCGCGGCGGCGACGTCCCGCGGCAGCGGCTCGGTGCCCGCGACGCTGGTGCGGGCGGCGCGGTCGGCGACGACGCCCCAGTCGCCGTAGACGGTGTCGAAGTCGCTGCGCCGGTCCTCGGTGCGCCCGGTGGTGTCCACCTCGGTGTGCAGGTCCACCCGCCCGCTGGCGCTCGCGCCGAACTCCGGCTCCTGCCACGGCAGCCCGACGGGCGTCGCGCCGTCGCGCACCAGACCGTCAGGGCCGGCGAGGGCCGCGACGTGGGCGCGCAGCCGCGGGTCGAGCCACGGCTCGCGCAGGTACGGCGGATAGGCCGTCAGGCGCTCGCGGAGGGTGAACCCGGCGGCGGCGCTGCGGCGGGCCAGCTCGTCGACGGCGGGCCACGGCGCCTCGGGGTTCACGTGGTCGGGCGTCACGGGGGAGACCCCGCCCCAGTCGTCGATGCCGGCGCCCAGCACGGCGGCATGCTGCTCGCCCACGAGGTTCGGCGGTGCCTGGAGGCGGGCGCCGGGCCCGAGCACCAGGCGGGTGACGGCGATGGTAGCCAGGAGGTCGTCGATCTCGGCGTCGTCGTGGGAGCGCATCGCCGTGTCGGGCTTGGCCCGGAAGTTCTGGACGATGACCTCCTGCACCCCGCCGTAGGCGCGCGAGACCTCCCGGATCGCAAAGATCGTCTCGGCGCGCTCGGTGAGGTTCTCCCCGATCCCGAGGAGCAGGCCGGTGGTGAACGGCACGGCGGTCGCCCCCGCGTCGTCCAGCACCTTCAGCCGCACCCGCGGCTCCTTGTCCGGGGAGGCGAAGTGCGGGGCGCCCGGGGTCGACCACAGCCGGGTGGCCGTCGTCTCCAGCATCATGCCCATCGACGGCGCGACGGGCTTCAGGCGCATCAGCTCCTCCCAGGTCAGCACCCCGGGGTTGAGGTGGGGGAGCAGCCCGGTCTCCTCGAGCACAGCGATCGCGCACGCCCGCAGGTACTCCAGCGTGGAGGCGTAGCCGCGCTCCTCGAGCCACTGCGCGGCAGCGGGCCAGCGGTCCTCGGGGCGGTCGCCGAGGGTGAACAGCGCCTCCTTGCAGCCGGCGGCGGCGCCGGCGCGCGCGATCGCGAGCACCTCCTCACGCTCCAGGTACAGCGACTCGGCGCGGTGCGGCACGGTGACGAAGGTGCAGTAGTGGCACCGGTCGCGGCACAGCCGGGTGAGGGGGATGAAGACCTTGCGCGAGTACGTGACCACGCCCGGCCGGCCGGCAGCGAGGAGCCCCGCGTCGCGCACCCGGGCGGCGCTGGCGCACAGGTCGGTGAGGTCTGCCCCGCGCGCGTGCAGCGCCACCTCCGCCTCGGTTACGTCGAGGGTGACGCCGTCGCGGGCGCGGCGCAGCACCCGGCGGACGGCGCTGGCCGTCGGCGCGGGCGCGGCGGGTCGGGGACGGTCAGGATCGGTGGCGGGCACGACAGGGCCTCTCGTCGTCGGCGGCAGGCTCGTGGGCCGGCCAGGGAGCGTGCGCCGCCGAGAGGTGCAGCGACTGCTCACCAGGCTAGGGCGTGCCCCGTGGACCAGGGGCGGAGCCGGCGGACGGTGCTGACGTGCGGTCCTCGCCCTATCGCCGGGACCGCCGGTGCGCTAGACACGGGGCGTGGACGTCATCGAGGTCATCCCCACCCCCGAGCAGTACGCGTGGACCTTCGGCGGTGTGGCGCCGCTGCGGACCGTGGCGCCCGGCACCGCGCTGCGGTTGTGGAGCGACGACGCGTTCTGCGGGCGGCTGCGCTCGACGTCGGACCTGGCGAGCGCCAGCCTGGACATGCCCTTCGTCAACCCCCAGACCGGCCCGTTCGCCGTCGAGGGCGCCGAGCCGGGGGACACCCTCGTGCTGCACCTCGTCGACCTCCAGCCGGCGCGCACCTGGGGCGCGTCCTCCCTCATCCCCTTCTTCGGCGGGCTGACGAGCACCGACCGCACCGCCACCCTGCAGCCCGCGCTGGAGGAGCGGACTTGGATCTACGAGATCGACTCCGACGCGGCCACGGTGGCCTTCGTCAGCTCCGACGGCGCGGTGTCGGTCCCGCTCCCCGTCGAGCCGATGCTGGGCACCGTCGGCGTCGCGCCGGCGGCCGGGGAGGTCCGCTCGTCCCTGGTGCCCGACGTCTTCGGCGGCAACATGGACACCCCGGAGATGCGCGCGGGCACCACGTGCTTCCTGCGCGTCAACGTGCCCGGGGCGTCGTTCTCCGTCGGTGACGGGCACTACCGCCAGGGCGAGGGTGAGTCGTGCGGCACCGCCGTGGAGGGCGCGATGACCACCACGCTGATCGTCGACCTCATCAAGGGGGGCGGCCCCGCGTGGCCCCGGCTGGAGAGCGACACCCATCTGGCCGTCGTCGGGTCCGCGCGCCCGCTGGAGGATGCGTGGCGCGCCGGACAGGTCGACATGGTCCGCTGGCTCGGCGAGCTCACGGGCCTGGACGCCCTCGACGCCTATCAGCTGCTGTCCCAGATCAGCGAGGTGCCGCTGGCCAACGTGGTCGACGCGAACTTCTCCTGCGTCACGAAGGCCCCGAAGGCGCTTCTGCCCCCGGTGACCGCCTACGGCGGCGTCCACGCGCACCTGCGCCGCCTCGCCTCCCAGCTCTGATCCCGCCCGACCCCTCGAGAGAAGGACACCCGTGGACCTGCACCTGCGCGGACGCAAGGCTCTGGTCACCGGCGGTACCCGGGGCATCGGGGCTGCCATCGTCGAGGGGCTGCTGGCGGAGGGGGTCGACGTCGCCTTCTGCGCCCGCACCGGCGCCGGCGTGGAGGCCGCCGTGACGCGCCTCGCCGACCGCGGGCCGCGCGTGATCGGCAGCGCGGTCGACGTCGGGGACGCCGCGGCGCTGGCGGCGTGGGTCGAGCAGAGCGCCGCCGACCTGGGCGGCATCGACGTGGTGGTCGCCAACGTCAGCGCGCTCGCGATCCCCGAGTCGCCGGAGAGCTGGCGCGCCAGCATCGACGTGGACCTGATGGGCACGGTGGGTCTCGTCACCGCCGCGCTGCCCCGCCTGCGGGAGAGCGACGCGGGCGCCATCGTGACGATCTCGTCCGTCTCGGCGCGCGAGGTGGACTTCGCGGCCGGGCCCTACGGGACCGTGAAGGCCGCGATCGTCCACTACACGCAGGGCCTGGCCTTCCAGCTCGCTGCCGAGGGGATCCGCGCCAACACCGTCTCCCCGGGCAACACGTACTTCGAGGGCGGCGTGTGGCACGGCATGGAGCGCGACGACCCCGACGCCTTCGCGGCGGCCCTGGCGCTGAACCCCGCCGGACGCATGGCGCGCCCGGAGGAGATCGCGGCGCCGGTCGTCTTCCTCGCCAGCCCTGCGGCGAGCTTCGTCTCCGGCACGAACGTGGTGGTCGACGGCGCGCTGACCCGCGGGGTGCAGCTGTAGGTCGACCCGAGCGAGGGCACCGACCCAGCGGTGGACCGGATCAGCCCGTCAGACGAAGACGTCGGCCACGTACCGCCCGCGCTCGCGCTGCATCGTCGTGAGCCACGCGTCGGCCTCCTCCGCCGAGGCGCCGGTGGCCTCGGCGTAGATGCGCCGGCACGTGTCGTAGACGGCCGGGGCCATGCGCCGGCCGTCGCCGCAGACGAAGAAGCTCGCGCCGCCGCGGACCAGGTCGACGACGTCGCCCCGGTCCGCCCACAGCCGGTCCTGCACGTAGCGCACGCCGTCGACGGGCTCGCGGGAGAACGCGGTGCGCACGTCGACGAGGCCGCGCTCGGCCAGGTCGTTCAGCTCGTCGTCGTAGTAGAGGTCGGTGCCGGGCGCGTGGCAGCCCATGAAGAGCAGCGCCGGCGCCGGCGTCACCCCGGACTCCTCGGCCTCCAGGGCGCGGTCGGCGAGGAAGCCGCGGAACGGTGCGATGCCCGAGCCGGCGGCGACCATGACCAGCGGCACGTCGAGCGCCGGCGGGTGGAACGCGACCTGCGAGGGCGCCACCTTCACGGCCACCCGCGTGCCGGGGCGGATGTGCCCGAGGAACGTCGACGCGACGCCCTCGTGGACCCCGTTGCCGTAGCGCGCCGGACCGCTCTGCACCGCGACGGTCAGCGTCGCGTGGTCGCTGCTCCACCGCGGCGTCGAGGAGATCGAGTACTGCCGCGGGGTGAGCGGCTGCAGCATCTGCAGGTAGGACGCGAACGCCACCTGGCAGGAGGAGTGACGCTCCAGCAGGGCCAGGACGGAGACGCGGGCGTCGAGGACCTCGCTCTGGTGGCGTGCCGGGTCGGCGGCGGTGGCGGCGAGGGCGTCGCGGTCGGGCGGGCACGCGGTGGACCCGGCCAGCAGCTCCACCTGGCGGCGGGTCGCGGGCTGGCCGAGCTCGACCCAGCTCGACAGCAGCTCCCCGGCGGTCACCGGGGTGTTCGTCGGGAGAGAGGTGGCCGTGCCGGCCTCGGCCCGGAGCACCACCTGGGTGTCGTCGTGCAGGCCGAAGCGGGTCAGCGCCCGGTCCACCAGGGCCGGGGGGTTCGTCGGGAGCACCGCGAGGTAGTCCCCGGCGCGGTACGTCATCCCCTCGGGGAGGGCGATCTCGACGTGGCGGGTCGAGCCCGTCCACGGCTCGCGGCCGTCGGACCCCGGGGCCTGCGCGCTCACCAGCTCGCGAGTGACCACCACGGTGCCGAGCGCGAGGTCGTTGGCGCGCATCAGCGGCTCGCGCACCGCCCCGACGAACTCCACCTCCAGGCTCGGGGTGGGCGTCGGCGCGGGGTTCTGGGCCAGCCCCAGCGAGGCGCCGAGCGCCGGCCAGAGCTGCTGCGCCCACTCCTCGAAGTCGCCGAAGAAGTCCCCGCGGGCGTCCGCCTCGCCGCGCTCGATCACGCGGGACGCGCCGGCCCTGGCGAGGTTCTCGTCGACGGAGGTGGGGACGGCCTGGTAGGTCCGGGCCCAGTCGCGGTTGCCGTTGCCGAACACCGCGAAGCGGGTGCCTCCGAGGGCGCCGGCGTCGAGACCCTGCGCCCAGGAGACGAAGGCCGTGGCGTTGTCCGGCGGCAGCCCCTCGTAGGAGGAGGTGATGACGACCGTCGCGCCGTCGGCGGGCAGGTCGTCCACCCCCGCGTCCAGGCCGTCGAGGCGGACGTCGAAGCCGCGCTGCGCCCCGTCGGAGGCGATCCGCTCGGCGAAGGCGCGGGAGGTGCCGGCGTTGGAGCCGTAGAGCACGCGCAGCGGGGTGCCGTGGGCCTCGGCGGTGGAGGCCGACGTGAGCGTCTGCACCGACGCGCCAGCCCGCGCTGCCTCCGTGCTCGGGGCGACCGTCGCGTCGCGGCGCCTCGCGTGGACGAACAGCCCCTTGGGCTTGATGGTCAGCGTCTGGGCGATCTCCAGCTCGTAGCCCGGGTCCTTCGCGGTGACGTCGAAGCGCTGCAGCATCATCGCGAGGAAGAGCGTGGCCTCCTGGAGCGCGAAGCCCCGGCCGATGCAGGAGCGCTGGCCGTTGCCGAACGGCTTCCACGCGTTGGGCGGCAGCTGCTGGGCGTTCTCGAAGGTGAACCGGTCCGGGTCGAAGGCCTCCGGGTCCTCCCACACGGCGGGGTCGCGGTGCAGCTGGGGGATGAGCACGAGGACGATCTGCCCGCGGTGGATCTCGTAGCGCCCGCCGATGACCTCGGTCTCGGCGT
Organism: Actinomycetales bacterium; assembly: GCA_038243415.1. Classification (GTDB taxonomy): domain Bacteria; phylum Actinomycetota; class Actinomycetes; order Actinomycetales; family Quadrisphaeraceae; genus CADCUY01. The sequence goes on from JBBSRD010000032.1 coordinate 12,728, forward strand.
ACGGCTGCAGCGCGAAGGCCGGGGCGGTGGGCCACAGCCGCAGCGACTCCTTGAGCATCGCGTCGATGAGCGTCAGCCTCGCCAGGTGCTCGAACGCGGGGGCGTCGCTGCCGCAGACCTCGTCGACCTGGGCCTGGGCGTTCGAGAGGACCTCGGGGTGGCGCATCAGCTGGTAGAGCGTGAACGTCAGCAGGCCCGAGGTGGTCTCGTGGCCGGCGATGAGGAACGTGACCAGCTGGTAGCGGATGTTCTCGTCGCTCAGGTGCTCAGCCGTGGCCGGGTCGGTGGCGCTGAGCATCGTGTCGAGGATGTCGCTCTGGCCGTCGGGCAGCGGGTGGCGGCGACGGTCGGCGACGAGCTGGTCGGCGACCTCGTGCATGAGGCGGGTGTCCTCGTCGTACTGGTGGGCGGCGCGCCGCTTGAGGCGGTTCTGGATCGGCAGCCGGTTGACGCGGTTCCCGGACTCGACGAGGGCGCGGACCATGGCGCTGACGAAGGGGTTCGTGCGCTCGCTGTAGAGGCTGTTGAACCGGTGGGTGAACGAGCAGAGCGCGATGGTGTCGAGCGCGAGGCGCGTGGTGTCGTCGGCGACGTCCACCGCGGCGTCGGGCCCCATCCGCTCCCACCTCACGAGCAACTGGTCGGCGATGTCGACCATCCCGTCGGCCATGTCGCGCAGGGCCGCGGGGCCGAAGGCGGGCATGAGGATGCGGTGCGCGGCGCCCCAGGTGGGCTCCTGCGTCTCGGCGGTGAACAGCCCGTCGCCGGCGAAGTGGCGGACCTCGCGCAGCGCGGAGGAGAGCAGCTTGTCGAAGCGGGTCTCGTCGCACAGCTCGTCGACCAGCTCCTGGCTCGAGACGACGACGAGCTCGCGGCCGGGCAGGGCGAGCTTGAAGATC
>JBBSRD010000033.1:0-13591 GCA_038243415.1 Actinomycetales bacterium
CGGTTGTGCACCCAGCCCTCGGCGGCCAGCTGGCGCATCCCGGCGTCGACGAACGGGAACCCGGTGCGCCCGGCCTTCCACGCCTCGACGAGCTCGTCGGTGGCGGCGCCGGAGTCGAAGCGCATGGCCTTCAGCTCGGGGCGGTAGTACTCGCGGGCGGTCTCGGGGCGGTGCCAGAGGACGTCGGCGTAGAACTCCCGCCAGACCAGCTCGGTGCGGAAGGTCCTCGCGCCCGCCGAGGTGCGGCCGCGCAGGGCCTCGAGGAGGGTCCGGGGGTGGACCTCGCCGTACTTCAGGTGCGCGGAGAGCTGGGAGGTGCCGGGTCGGTCGGGGCGGTCGCGGTCGTCGTCGTACGCGTCGACCGCGTCGAGGAACTCCGCGAACCGCTCGTGGGCGGCGGCCTCGCCGACGTCGGGGAGGGTCACCGTGCCGAGCTCGGGGTCCTCGGGGACGCCCACGCCGTCCAGGCGGCGGACCCAGCGGACGTCGTCCGGCAGGTCGCTCGCGGGCCGCGGCGCCCCGAGGTCGCCCCACGCCCGCGAGAACGGGGTGAACACGGCGAAGGGCGAGCCGTCCTTCTTCACCACCGTCCCCGGGCCGACGGCGTAAGGGCTCCCGGTGGCGACCAGCGAGCGACCGTCGGCCTCCAGGGCCTTCGCGACGGCGGCGTCGCGGCGCCGTCCGTACGGCCCGGCGTCGGCGGAGACGTGGACGCGGCTCGCCCCGACCTCCGCGGCGACGGCGGGCACCACCTGCGCGGGGTCGCCGCGGCGCACCACCAGCGCCCCGTCGAGCGAGGCCGACAGCGCCCGCAGCGAGCGGAAGAGCCATGCGGTGCGCGGCGCGCCGGCGGGGGTGAGGAGGTGGTCGTCGAGCACGAACAGCGGCAGCACGGCGCCGCCGGAGGCCTCGGCGACCGCGGCGAGGAGCGCGGGGTGGTCGCTCGTGCGCAGGTCGCGGCGGAACCAGATCACGGAGTCGGTCACGGCACGACGCTAGCGGCGCTCCTCGCGGACTGCCGGGCGAGCAGAGGCCGGGTCGCTCACACCGGGTCGGTCAGCCGGCGCAGGAACCGCTGGGTGCGCTCCTCGCGCGGGTCGGTGAGCACCTGGGCGGCGCTGCCGCGCTCGACCACCACGCCGCCGTCGAGGAACAGCACCTGGTCGGCCACCTGCTGGGCGAAGCGGATCTCGTGGGTGACGACGACCATGGTGCTGCCCTGCCCGGCGAGGTCCTTCATCACGGCGAGCACCTCGCCCACCAGCTCGGGGTCCAGCGCGGAGGTCGGCTCGTCGAACAGCAGCACGCGCGGGCGCACCGCCAGGGCCCGGGCGATACCCACCCGCTGCTGCTGGCCCCCGGAGAGCTGGACCGGCAGGGCGTCGGCCTTCTCGGCCAGCCCGACGCGCCCCAGCAGCTCCAGGGCCTGGGCCCTGGCCTCCTCGCGCGGCACCTTCTGGGCCAGGGCCGGGCCGGCCATGACGTTCTCCAGCGCGGTCATGTGCGGGAACAGGTGGTGGGCCTGGAAGACCATGCCGCTCTGGGCGCGGAGGCGCCGCAGCGCGCGCTGGTCGGGGGAGGCGCCGTAGTCCACCGTCACGTCGCCGATGCGGACGGTGCCGCGCTCGGGCACCTCCAGGGCGTCGAGGCAGCGCAGCGCCGTGGTCTTGCCCGAGCCGGAGGGCCCGATGAGCACGCTGACCGTGCCGGCGTCGGCGCTGAGGTCCAGGCCGCGCAGCACGTGGTTGTCCCCGAAGGACTTGTGGATGCCGCGCACGGTGACCAGCGGACCGCTCATGCGCTCACGTACCTCTCGAGACGGCGTTCCAGGCGGGCCTGTCCCGCGGACAGCACGAGGCAGACGACCCAGTAGTAGATGGCGGCGACGACGTACAGGCTGAAGAACTGGAAGGTCGGTGCCGCGATCTGCTGGGCCACGCGCAGGAGCTCGGTGACGAGGATCGTCGAGGCGAGCGAGGTGTCCTTCACCAGCGAGATGAGCGTGTTGGACAGCCCCGGCACCGAGATCCGGGCGGCCTGGGGCAGCACGATGCGGCGCATGGTGGTGGCGTACCCCATGCCGACGGTGCTCGCGGCCTCCCACTGCCCGCGCGGCACCGCGAGGATCGCCCCGCGCACCACCTCGGAGGCGTAGCCGCCCACGTTGAGGCTGAAGGCGATGATCGCGGTGGGCCACGAGGGGATCGTCAAACCCAGCGAGGGAAGCCCGTAGAAGATGATGAACAGCTGCACCAGCAGCGGGGTGCCGCGGATGAGCGAGACGTAGGCCCGCGCCACGCCCGAGACCACCCGCGATCGGGACAGGCGCATCAGCGCCACCGCGACGGCCAGCACGAGGCCGGCCGTGAAGCCGATCGCGGTCAGCGGGATGGTGCCGGCGAGCATCCCGACGGCGAGCGGCCACAGCGACTCGCGGATCAGCCCCCAGTCGATCACTGGGTGACGTCAGCCCCGAACCACGTGTCGGAGATCTTCGCCAGGGTGCCGTCGGCGCGCAGGTCCTCCAGCGCCCCGTCGATCTTCGGGGTCAGGTCCGAGCCCTTCTTCAGCGCCATGGCCTGCTGGGTGGTGTCGTCGGTCCTCGCCGCGATCTTGATGCCCTCGTCGCCGGTGGTCTTGAGGTAGTCCAGCGCCGCGAGGTCGTCGTTCACGGTGGCGTCGATGCGTCCCTGCTTGAGGAGCGCGACGGACTGGGTGAACCCCTCGACGGCCTCGACCTTCGCGCCCGCGTCGCGGGCGACCTGCGCCCAGTTGCTCGTCGTCGACTGCGCGGTGGTCTTGCCTGACAGCGAGGCCAAGGAGGTGATCGAGTCGTCGTCGGCGCGCGTGATGATCGCTCCCGTCGAGACGGTGTAGGGGGTGGTGAAGTCGTAGAGCTCCTGGCGCTCGGGGGTGATGGAGACCTGGTTGGCCACCACGTCGTAGCGCCCCGCCTCCAGCCCGGCGAAGATGGAGTCGAAGGGCACGTCGGTGAACTCGACCGTCATCCCCAGGTTCTTCCCGACCGCCTTCGCGACGTCGACGTCGTATCCGGTGAGCTCGTTGCCGTCCTTCGGGTCGTGGAAGGAGAAGGGCGAGTAGGTGCCCTCCCCGGCCACGCGCAGCACCTTCTCCCCGCCGCTGTCCGACGCTCCGGAGCCACCGGACCCGCACGCGGCCAGGACGAGAGAGGTCAGGAGGGCGAGGGTGAGGACGGGGGCTCGGCGGAACATGGTGATCTCCTGGTGGACGTCTTCAGCGCTGGACGTGTGCCTGACGTGGAGTCAACCCGGTCCGTCCCCGCTTCTGTTCCTCCCCCTGCGGTCCCGCCTCGGCGTCGGCGGGGATCGATAGGCTCGCCGGACCTACCGGGAGGACTCACGGTGGGGCAGGCGATGAGGCGGGCTCCCGGGCGAACCGCCATGAGGAGGCTCTTCGCGTGAGCGACTTGATCGACACCACCGAGATGTACCTGAAGGTCGTCTACGAGCTCGAGGAGGAGGGCACCGTCCCGCTGCGCGCGCGCATCGCGCACCGCCTCTCACAGTCGGGCCCCACGGTCTCGCAGACGGTGGCCCGGATGGAGCGCGACGGCCTGCTCGTCGTCACCGGGGACCGCTCCCTCCAGCTCACCGAGTCCGGCCGCTCCCGCGCCGTGTCCGTGATGCGCAAGCACCGCCTCGCGGAGCGGCTGCTCAACGACGTCATCGGGCTGGACTGGGAGTACGTCCACGAGGAGGCGTGCCGCTGGGAGCACGTGATGAGCGAGCGTGTCGAGCGGCGCATCGCCGAGCTGCTCGACCACCCGACGGAGTCGCCCTTCGGGAACCCCATCCCGGGCCTCGCGGAGATCGGGGAGCCCGGCTCCGGGTCCGGGTCCGTCATCCCGACGCTGACGGAGGGGCTGCTCTCGCTCACTGCCGTCGCGGAGGACCACGCGCAGACCGTCCACGTCAGGCGCCTGGGGGAGCCGGCGCAGACCGACCCCCCGTCGATGGCGCTGCTCGCGGTGGTCGGTCTGGTCCCCGGCGGCTCGGTGCAGGTGCTGCGCGCCGACGGCGGGATGGTGCTGGTGCGCAGCATCGACGGGGCCCGCGCGGTGGAGCTCTCCGACGACGTCGCGGCGCACGTCTTCGTCCGTCTCTCGTCGTAGCGAGCGGGATTTCTCAAACCATGCGTGATCGGACAATCACGCTCTGCTGTCGATCAGTTGTGCGAGCGTTCACGAAGTGTGATTCACGACACGCTATGAAACCGTGATCAGAGGTTGCCCCCAGGGGTGGCGGTCCGGCTAATGTCGGCCACGCCTCGCCAGAGATCACGGCGGGGTCCTCGTCCGGACGCTGAGCTCTGCCACCGGTTCGAGGCCACGACACCGCTGGCAGAGGCGGGGGACCCACTCTTCACGGGGCTCCTGAGCGGAGCTCCTGGGGTCAAGCAGGCCCGGTCGCGACAGCGGCTCGGACCTGCCGGTCATGCTTCTCGACCGCACCCGACAGCTCACCTCGTAGGCGTCAGAGAGGCCACGACCCCGTGACGACGAGCCACTCCCAGGCGCGCCACCGCAGCAGCACCGCGAACCACACGAGCGCCCTGGTGGCCTCGGTGGCCGCCAGCACCCGAGGGCACCGCCGCCGCTCGGCCGTGATCGCCGCTTCCTCCGGGCTGCTGATCACGATGGGCCTTCCCTCGACCGCGCTGGCGGCTCAGCCGGACGCCCAGGACCGGTCGGCCACCACCTCCTCGATCCCCGCGGTGCCCGCGGCGCCGCAGGTCACCGGCGGCATCGCCGTGGCCTCCACCGCGCAGCTCGACCTCGGGCTGGGCGCGCTGACCGTCGTGGACTCCTCCGTCGCCGAGAAGGCCGAGGCCGACCGCCTCGCCGCCGAGCGCGCCGCCGCAGAGCGCGCTGAGGCCCAGCGCGCAGAGGCCCAGCGCGCCTCCGAGGCCAGCAGCGCCCTCGCCTCGCGCGGGTCCTTCGGGCAGAGCGCCTCGCGCAGCGCATCGCGCTCGTCGGGCGCCGCCACCGAGGCGAGCGTCGTCTCCGCTCCCGCCCCGTCCGCGGGTGGTAGCGGCGCCATCGCCATCGGGCAGCGCTACACCGGCACGCCCTACCTCTGGGGCGGCACGACCCCGTCTGGTTTCGACTGCTCCGGCTTCATCCAGTACGTCCACCGCCAGATGGGCATCAACCTCCCGCGGACCGCGCAGGCCCAGGCGAGCGCCGGTCCCCGCGTCAGCGCCTCGGAGGCCCGTCCCGGCGACATCGTCAGCTTCACCGGGTCCGGCGGCGTCTACCACAACGGCATCTACGCCGGGAACGGCATGATGCTGGACTCCCCGCGCGCCGGCAAGTCGATCGAGATGCGCAAGATCTGGTCCTCCTCGATCTTCTTCACCCGCGTCGCCTGACGCTCGTCCTGGTCGAGGAGGGCGGTGCGCTCGCTCGAGCGCGCCGCCCACCTCGCGCGTCCGGCCCCGTCCGGCCCCGCCCGGCCCTGAAGCCGTCGGGGCTTTGACGTACGCTCGCGCCGTGGTCATCAGGGCCGTCACCCGCCGTGGGGTGATGGCGTGCGCGCGGTGGCTCCTGGCGCGGCGCCCCGACGGTCCCGCCGCGACCCGGTCGGCCGCGTAGGGCGGGATCGAGGTGCGCACGCTCGTCCTCAACGCCGGCTACGAGCCGCTGGCGATCGTGCCCTTCCGCCGCGCCATCACCCTCGTCCTGTCCGGCAAGGCCGTGATCCTCGTCGCGGACGAGACGCCCGTGCGCAGCGCCGAGCGCACCGTGCCGCGCCCCGCGGTCGTCGTGCTCACCCGCTACGTGCGCATCCCCTACCAGCGTCGCGTCCCGCTCTCGCGGCGCGGAGTCCTGCGGCGTGACGGGCACCGCTGCTGCTATTGCGGGCGGGCGGCCTCGACCGTGGACCACGTGCTGCCGCGCAGCCGCGGCGGCCAGGACACGTGGGAGAACCTCGTGGCGGCCTGCCTGCCCTGCAACGGGCGCAAGGGCGACAGCACCCCGGCCGAGATCGGCTGGACCCTCGCCCAGCCGCCGCGCGCACCCCGCGGCGGGTCCTGGGTGGTGCGGGGCAGCGAGCACCGCAGCCCCGCGTGGGAGGGCTACCTGCCCGCCGTCGTCGTCGCAGCCTGAGCCGGCCGGCCCTCAGCGAAGACCTGTCAGGGCTGACCCGTCAGCGACGACCTGTCAGCGTCGCCGCTGCGGCGGCGCCCAGCGCCACCGCGTCCTCGATGAGCGCGGCCTGCCAGTCGGGCATCCACCGGGGCGCAGCCTCCCGCCAGGCCGCCGCGCCGTGGGCCCCGGCGAACGCGCCGAGCCCCCCGGCGACCGCCGGCCAGAACGACGTCGCGTCCTCCTGACGGCACAGCACCACCGAGCCGGTGGCCCCGGACACCAGGCGGGCGCCGAGCCCGCCGCCCTCGAGCCGGTCCGGGGTGCTGGGAAGCTTGTCGATCACGAGCTCCCCCGCGACCCCGCCGACGGACAGCAGCGCCGCGAGGTTGCCGGGGCGCGGCGGCGGCGCCAGCGCGCTGAGGGTGACCTCCGCCCGGTCGGCCATGTCGACGTCGGCAAGCGCGTTGCGACCAGCAGCCCGGGGCGCGTCGCTGCGCAGGGCCCGGCCCAGCACCGGCGCCGCGACGCCGAGCGAGCTCCGCGACCCGGCAGCGAGCCCCAGCAGCGCGGAGCGGGCGAGGAGCCCCGCCCCCGCGGGGCGCGGCGGCAGCCCGTCCGTGCGGACCGGGGCGTCGCGGGGCTCCAGCGCGGTGAGCGTCGCGTGCGTGACCGCTCCGTAAGCCAGGTACGGCAGCGCTCCCGCCACGGTGCGTGGGGGCGCCGCCGCCTGCCGGGCGGTGGGGTCGCTCGCGCCGTGGGCTGCCAGGGCGCTGTCGGCGGCCATCGCTCCGGCGCCGGCGGTCACCGATCCGGTGACCGCGCCCGGGCGGACCCCCAGACCGCGCAGCACGCCTCCGAGCGCGCCGATGCCCAGGCCTGTGTCCGGTCCGCCATCACGGTCACCACCGTCGTCGTCACCGCCGCCGCGGGGACCAGCGGCAGCGCTGACGAGGATGCGGGCGGTGGTGCCGGCGGCTCCGGCGAGGAGGCCGTGCCAGAGGGACTTCACGAGGGTCATGCGCTCACCGTGGTCGGCGCGGCTCCTCAGCGCCAGCCGGACGCGCCCCCCGAGGGGACGGAGCAGAGCCTCAGCCCTTGTAGACCCAGTGCCAGGGTTCGCGCGGGGTGTCCTCGCTGAAGCCGAACCGCTCGCCGTTCGCCCGGATCCACGACTGCGCGCGGCCGTCCAGCTGGAGGTCCAGAGCCTTGCCCCACCCGTGGTCGGACGTGCCGGGCTTCGCGGCCAGGCCGCCCTGGGAGTACAGGCCCTTGCGGGCGGCCACGTCGACCTGCTCCTCGTAGGAGCGGTAGGAGTCGTTGACCCCGAGGGTGACGCCCTGGGCCTTGGCCGCGTCGCGCATCTTCGTGAAGGCCTCTGCGGCGGGGGCGAACAGGCGCTCGCCGCCGCCGATGGACGTCAGCGACCCTTCCGGGATGCGGCCGTTGCCGTGGCTGCGCAGCTGGGCCGCCGTCAGCGGGGCGGCTGCTGCTGCAGAGGTGGGGGCGGGCGTGGTGGCTGCCGCGAGCGCCTGCGCGAACGTCGCCGTGGTGGTGATGCTGGCCGGTGCGGTGCTGGCCGGCGCGGTGCGCAGGGCGGTGCCGGTCGCAGCGGTCGCGACTGCCGGCGGGTGCGCCAGGGAGGCGATGCGTGCCTCGATCATGGCGATCCGTGCTCCGGCCGCGGCCATGGCCTCCACGTCGGCGGTCCTCCTCGTCCTCGGTGCCCGCTGACCGGGCGCGTCTTCCCGTCATCGGCACGGCGGCGGCGGGGCTGGAGCCGGCTGCGCCGATCGGGTGCCGGGCAGCTCGGTGCCGGTACGCACGGGTGCTGCAGACCACCGCCCCGGCTGGCGTCGAGCGGCAGCGACGGGATCGGGCGCCTGGCCGCCGGGCTGTTCTTCCTCGCTTGCCGGCGCGACCCGGCGGCCTTCGTCTCCGTGCAGTCCGCCCTGGCCCGCGACGACGGACCGGACGAGGACCTGCGCCACACCGGCTCAGGCGTGTGGGCGGTCCCGCCGGGCGTGAGCGAGGACGGCCGGTGGGTGCGGCAGCTGTTCGCCGCCGCCTGAGCGAGCAGGCCCGCAGGGCTGCCGGGCGTCACGTCGCGTCGATCACCCCCATCATCCCCTGGTCCTCGTGGTCGAGGATGTGGCAGTGGTAGACGGTGCGACCGGGGAAGCGGTCGAAGGAGATCCTCACCGTCACCTGTTCTCGGGCGGGCACGTTGACGACGTCACGCCACACGCCGTCGTCGACGGGTCGCTCACCCTCGGCGACGACCTGCATCGGCCACACGTGCAGGTGCACCGGGTGGTCCAGGGGAGAGGTGTTGATCAGGGTCCACTCCTCCACGGTGCCCAGCCGCACGCTCTGGTCCACGCGCTCCGGGTCGAAGGCCTTCCCGTCGATGGTGGCCTCCATGCCGCTGCCGCCCATGCCCCCCCCGCCCATGCCCATGGCGAACGTCAGCTCGCGTCGCCCGGCGACGGTGGCCTCGCGCAGGTCCGGCTGCGTGGGCTGCAGGGGCACCGGAGGCAGCGAGGGCGCCGTGGCCCCGGTGACGTCCAGCCGCGCCAGGTCGACCGTTCCCCCGTCGGACGACGGCGACCCGCGCCCGCCCATGCCGCCCATGCCACCGCGGTCGTAGGGCAGGGCCTGCAGGGCGCTGGACCCCTCGGCGGTGGTGACCAGCAGGTCCGCCCGGTTGCCGGGGGCCAGCAGGACCTCGTCGGCCTCTCGCGGCTCGGGGTAGCGGCCGGAGTCGAGACCGAGGAGCTGGAGCTGCTGCCCGTCGAGGCGCAGCCGCAGGTAGCGGGACGAGCAGGCGTTGACCACGCGCCAACGCTCCCGCTCGCCCGGCGCGGCGGTGAGGGCGGGCTCGGCCTGGCCGTTGACCAGGACCATCTCACCTTCTCGGCCGGCCATCTGATCCATCATCGAGGGCGCCGCCACCCGCCCGGAGCCGTCCAGGGTCAGGTCGGAGACCACCAGGAGGCGCTCGCGCGTCACCTCGACCGGCTCGGGGTCGTCGACGATGATCGCGCCGTAGAGCCCGCCGAACACCTGCTCGGCCACCACGCCGTGGTGGTGGGGGTGATACCAGTAGACGCCCGGAGGGTGGTCGTCCGGCAGCTGGTGGTCGTAGTCGAAGGACTCGCCGGGCGCGACGGTGACGAACACGTTGTCCCCGTCGCCCACCGGCGAGACGTGCAGGCCGTGCACGTGCAGGTTCGTCGGCGCGTCCAGGTCGTTGACCAGCCGCACCTGCAGCCGGTCACCGGGCTGCAGGTGCAGCGTGGGGCCGGGCAGGCCCCCGTTGTAGCTCAACGTCGTGGCCTCTCGCCCGGCCACGCGAGTCTGCCCCAGGGCCGCCCGCAGAGTCACCTGGAGACGGCCCCCGCTGCTGCGGAGCACCTCGGGCTCGCTCGACGCCGAGCCCGGCGCGGCATCGGCTCCCGTGCCGAGGCCGGTGCCGGACCGCCAGGCGAGACCGGCCCCGCCGATCGCGGCGCTGCCCAGACCGAGGCCGCCCAGCTGCAGTGCCCGGCGCCGGGTGATCGGCTGCATCAGCCGTCTCCCCGCAGGACGGCCAGCCGCTCGCGATACTCCTCGGTGGTGATCTCGCCGCGGGCGTAGCGCTCGTTTAGCACGTCCACGGCGCCGCTGCCCCCCGCGGAGCCTCTGCCTGCGCGGTCGCGGCCGTCGCTGCGCACCCCGCCACCGATCATCCGGACGACCACGACGACCACGAGCACGATCCCCGCGAGCAGCAGCAGCCAGAAGACCCAGACAACGCCCATGCCCGTCCCGAACCCGTTCCCCCTCATGACGTCCTCTTCTCCTCGTGGCGCTGGCTCGAGGGCGCGCACGCCCTCGAGCTCCTGCTCGCGGGAACCGGTGCCGCCGGCCGATCCGCGGTGGTGGCGGTCACGAGGGCAGGAGGTCCCGCCCCGAGGCGGTCCAGCCCTTCATGCCGTCGCGGAGGTCCACGACGTCCGTGTATCCCAGGCTCGCCAGCGTCCGGCTCGCGTCCTCGCTCATCGCACCGCTGCGGCAGTAGATCGCTAGCGGTGTCGTGGTCTCGCCCGGCAGCTCGCCCGCCCGTGCGCGCAGCTCGTCAAAGGGGATCGCCGCGTCGGTGCCCTCGATGGATCCTTCGTCGGGGGTGTGGACGTTGACGACGAACCTCTCGCCGCTGGCCACGGCCTCGGCGAACGCGTCCGGCCCGAGCAGGCGCGAGGGGGCGGCGGCCGGCGACGAGCTCGACGACGGGGCGGTCGGTGACTCACCGGCCGTGCTCGACGTCGACGCGCCGCACCCCGCGAGGACGAGCGCGCCCCCGGCGGCGAGGGCCGTGAGCCGGACGCGCCCGGCGGTCTGTCGTGCGTGATGGGTCGGTGTGCTCATGAGTCCCCTCGAGGCGTGTGGATTTTAACCCTACCCCCGTGGGGTACCTTTTCGCTATGGGCTCCCGACGTCGACCGCTGAGGGTTCCGACGGCTCGTCGGAACGGGAGGCCGCTCCGTCGCCACGCTCGCGCCGGTCTCGTGGCGGGGAGCGCAGCCACGGTGGTCGCGGCCCTGATCGGCTGCACCGGCCAGGGCGAGGCCGGCCGTCCCGGCGGGGGCACCGACCCGTCGTCCACCGTGAACCCCGGCGTCGCGACGCCCGCTACGACCGAAGGTACTGCGCTGCCGAGCGTCCACGTGCACGCTGCCGGCTTCGACCCGGCTGACGGGGCGCTGGTCCTCGCCACCCACGACGGGCTCTATCGCTACGACAGCGCCGGTGAGCCCCAGCAGGTCGGTCCGGCGATGGACCTCATGGGCTTCACGGTCGCCGGGCCGGGAAGCTACTACGCGTCGGGCCACCCGGAGCCCGGCAGCGACCTGCCCCAGCCGATGGGGCTCGTCTCGTCCACCGACGCCGGCGCCACGTGGAGCGAGGTCTCGCGCGGGGGCACCTCCGACTTCCACGCGTTGACCGCCGCCGACGGCGGCGTGATCGGTTTCGACGGGTTGCTCCGTGCCAGCGCCGACGGGCGGAGGTGGGCCACGCTCAGCCCACCGGTCACGCCGTTCTCGCTGGCTGGCGCCCCGGCAGCACGGCTGGTGCTGGTGACGAGCCAGGACGGCCTGGTGCGCTCGGGTGACGCCGGCGCCACGTGGGCGCGCGTCGACGCGGCCCCGCCGCTGCAGGTGGCAGCCGTGGTGGACGAGGCAGGCGCCGTCGGGGTCACCCCCGCAGGGGAGGTCGCCGTCAGCGAGGACGGAGGAGTGAGCTGGCAGCTGCGAGGGGACGTGGGGGGCTCGCCCCAGGCCGTGGGCGCCCGGCGGTCGGCCTCGGGGGAGCTGGAGGTCGTCGTGGTCACCGGCTCGGGCCTGGTCGCCTCCACCGACGGGGCTCGCGCGTTCACCCCGGGCTGGGGCTCGCAGGCGTAGTGGCGGACTGGGCCCGATGACCAGCGACCGTACCCAACAGGCGCACGTCCGTACGGATGTGCAGGATGATGCCGTGTCCCAGGAACCGTCGGCCGCTGAGCGCCGTCACGGCCGCCCGGTCGACCCGGTGCGCGTCGCCCAGGCTCGCGAGCGCGTCCCGGGCGTGGAGGACGCCGCCCGCATGACGAGCGTGCTCTCGCTGGTCGCGGACCCCACGCGCGCGCGGGTGCTCTACGCCCTGGACGTCGTCGAGGAGCTCTGCGTCGGTGACCGGGCCCTCGTCCGCGCCGTCCGCGAGGCCGCGGTCGGGTACGCGCTGCGGCTGCTGCGCACCGCGGGGCTGGTCTCCCGCCGCCAGGAGGGACGCGCGGTCTTCTACCGGCTGGCCGACGGCTTCCCCGAGCCGCTGCTCCAGCACTGCGTCCGTCAGCTCATCACGCTCTCGCGGAGCCGCGACGACGACGACGGTGGTGGGCCGTGAACCCGTTCGTCGGCGCGCTGGCCGTGCTGGTGATCGCTCTGACCGTCGTCGGTCTGCTCCAGCTGGTCCAGCGTGCGACCGCCGTCGACCCGACGCCCCTCACCGCCGCCCCGTTCCTTTCCGGGTGGCGCCCGGCCGAGCACGCCCTCTCCCGCGTCCACGCCCGGTGGTACCCGGCGACGCTGCTGTTCCTCGCCTTCGACGTGGAGATGCTGTTCATGTACCCGTGGGTGCTCGTCGTCGCCGAGGTGGGGGTCTCGGCGGTGGTCGAGATGTTCGCCTTCCTCGGCGTGCTGCTCGTCGCGGTCGTGTGGGCCTGGCGCGAGGGGGCCCTGCGATGGGTGTGAGGCGGTGGCTCGCTGCCCGGGCGGTCGCCGGTGTCCGGGTGCTGGTCGTCGAGGCTCCGGGGTGGTCGCTGGTGCGGGCCGGTGTGGAGCGCGAGGTGCGCGAGCGCGGCTGGTCGATGGCGCTCTCGCCCGCGGACGCCGACACGCTCGTGGTGTGCGGGTCGCCGGGCGAGAAGCTGCGCGCCGTGGTCGAACGGGTGTGGGACCAGCTGCCGGGGCCTCGGGCGCGCTGCGAGGTCGTGGGACGGCCGGCCGGTGAGGCGCTGGACGCGCTGGCGCGCGTGCTCGCCGACGACGACCACCAGCGGGCCGACGCGCAGGCCCGGACGAAGGAGGCCGCGGACGACAGCGACGACTCTGGCGAGGGCACCGACTCCGACGACGGCGGCGCGGGTGACATGGACATGGACATGGACTCAGGCGACATGGACATGGCGCCGGACGGCATCGACCTCGCCGGGGGGTTCGAGGGCGATCGTGACGGTCTTGAGATGGACGTCCTGCACGTCCCGCTCGGACCGGTGCTGGCGCACTGGCCCGCGAGCCTGGTGCTGCGCTGCACGTTGTCCGGCGACGTGGCCGTCGAGGTGGAGGTCGAGACGCTCGACGCCGCCGAGCCGCCGCCCGCCCCTCCGCCGACCGTCCTGGCCACCATCGTCACCGCCGCACAGCGCTGCGACCGGGCCGCACGGCTGCTCGCGCTGGCCGGGCCGGCCGACCTCGCCGTTGACCTGCAGCGGGTGCGCGACGACCTCCTCAGCGGCGCGACGCCCGAGGACGTCCGCCCGCGGCTGACGCGCGTGGCCGAGCGGGTGACACGGTCCCGGCTGCTGCGGTGGTCGCTGCGGGACCTGGGGCGTCTCGACGACGACGCGACCACCCGGCTCGGGCTGCCGGAGAGCTGCCGCGGCGACGCCCACGACCGGCTCCTGGCGATGCTCGACGAGGCGGTCGGTGCCCTGGCCGGGACGCTGACCGGCGAGAGCGATGCCGCAGAGCCGGCCACCACCGCTGAGCGCACCGCCGCCTCGGCGCGCGCCGCGCTGCCCGGCCTGGTGACCGGGTACGAGCTGGCCGCGCTGCGCCTCGTCGTCGCGAGCCTCCCGCTCGACCCCGCGACCGACGCCCTGGCCGAGCGGGGACCTCGTGCGGCCGGCACGCCGGACGAGGCGACGCCAGGTCCCCGCTC
>JBBSRD010000034.1:0-13524 GCA_038243415.1 Actinomycetales bacterium
ACCCGCGCCGAGATCACCGCCGCGGTGGTGGGCGCGGTCTCGTCCACCTCGCGCCGGCGCTCCCCGCGCCCGCGCAGCGAGGAGGAGGTACCCACCCTGACCGAGCGCGAGCTGCAGGTGCTCACCGGCATGGGCCGCGGGCGCTCCAACGCCGAGATCGGCCGCGAGCTCTTCCTCTCCGAGGACACCGTGAAGACCCACGCCCGACGGCTGTTCCGCAAGCTGGCCGCCTCGGACCGCGCCCACGCGGTGGCGAAGGGCTTCCGGCTGGGGATGGTGCACTGAACCGGCAGGACCCCGCTGGCCGTGCTCGTGGTGTCCAGCGGGTGGGGTGATCAGGAGAGCTTCAGCATCACCTTGCTGGAGCCGCTGGAGCGGTCGGCGGCCACGGCGAACGCCTCCACGGCGTCCTCGAGCGGGAACGAGTGCGTCATCAGGGGTGAGACGTCGACCGTGGAGCCCATGAGCTGGATCGCCTCGCTGATCTCGTCGACGAAGCGGTAGGAGCCGCGGTAGTCGATCTCCCGGGTGACGATGTTTCCGAGCGCGGCAGCGACCTCGCCCGCGGGCAGGTTGCCCACCTGCACCAGCACACCGCCGCGCCGGACGGCCGCGATGACGCAGCCCAGGGCGCGCGGGGCCCCGGACGCCTCGATGGCCACCTCGACGTCCTGCGGCAGCGGCTCACCGTCACCGACGCGGACGACCGCGTCCGCGCCCATCGCCCGAGCGATCTCCAGCGACGTCGGGGAGAGGTCGGCGGCATGGACCGTCGCTGCGCCAGAGGCCTTCGCTGCAGCCACGGCCAGAGCCCCGATCGGGCCGCACCCGTTGACGAGCACCGATCGACCGGCGACGTCGCCGGCGCGGCGCACCGCGTGCAGCGCCACGCCGAGGGGCTCCGCGAGCGCCCCCTCCTTCGTGCTCACCCCGTCGGGCAGCGCCCTCAGCTGGTCGGGGCGCACCGCCCGGAGCCGGCTGAACCCGCCGGCCTCGTGCGGGTTGAAGGCGGCGGAGCCGAGATAGCGGACCTGCGGCCACAGGTTGGTGCGCCCGGCGATCTCCGGGGCGACGACGTGCTCGCCCACCAGCGTGGCCGGGTGGATCGCGACGCGGCTGCCCACCGCGACGCCCTCGACCGAGGGGCCGACCTCGACCACGTGGCCGGCGACCTCGTGCCCCAGCACCAGCGGCTCCTTGAGGACGGCCGTCCCGGACGCGCCGTTCTTCCAGTAGGCGAGGTCCGAGCCGCAGATCCCGCCCCACTCCAGCTGCACCACCACCTGGTCCGCGCCGCACCGGGGGTCGGGGACCTCCTCGACACGGAGGTCACCCGGTCCGTGGACCACGACAGCCTTCATCCGCCGATCACCTTCTGGATCTGGTCGTTGAACGAGATCGCGCCGACGGCGAAAATCGCGATGGAGGAGACGACGAGCAGGGAGAAGAAGCCCATGCCGTCCTTGACCCTGGGGTCGGTCTGCGTGCGGGAGAGGTACAGCGTGGCGACAGCCACCCCCATGAGGTAGAGCGCGTTGAGGACCCCGGCGATCAGCACGAGGGCCAGCGGGGAGTTGACCACCACCGCGAGCAGGCCCCAGGTGATGGGCAGGACGACCATGGTCACGCGCATCCACCGGTCGCGTCGCGTCATGTCGGTCCAGTCGAAGGCACCGAAGACCGACAGCGTGTTGGTCACCTGCCGAGCGAGGCTGGGCACGTTGGCCAGGATGGTCTTGAAGAGCGCGACGCCGGCGCCGACGAGGAACAGCGTTCCGCCCCAGGCGCCCACGGTGGTGTCGAAGATCCCGGCGATGACCTCCATGACGTCGTTGCCCTCGGGCTGCAAGCCCTGGGGGTTCAGCACGGCCGCCCCCAGCATGTAGAAGGCTGCGGTCGAGATCGTGTAGATCACCCACGCCACCCAGGCGTCGACCTTCATGACCCGCACCCAGCCGCGGGCCCGGCGCACCCAGCTCTCAGATCCGTCGTTCGGCCCGGTCCAGGCGGCGTAGCCCTTCTCCACGCACCAGTACGTGTAGGCGGTGATCTCCCCGGCGCCCACACCGGTCATCCCGAACATGGCGAGCGCGACCCCCATCGCCCCTGCCGCGATCTGGAAGCGCATCCCGTTGCCGAGGTCGCCCGCGGTGTACGCGTACGGGGTGGTCTGCACCAGGAACACCATGACGACGGCGAAAGCGGTCACCAGCAGCACGAGGACGGTGGAGATGTTCTCGAGGAGCTCGTAGCGGTTGGCCAGGTGCACCGCGATGGCCACGGCGACGAGGAGCGTGACCCAGGCGCCGATGGAGAGCAGGGACGCCGGGTCGCCGCCGATGGGCAGGAGCATCGAGAAGGCGAGGGCGCTGGCTCCGATCACCCCGGCCTGGCCGATGAGGAACTGCAGGAACATCAGGAGGACCAGCCAGGCCATCCAGCCGCGCTTGGCGATGCGTGGCGGGACGTCGTCGTAGCCGGTGATGGCGGCCTTGCCGGTGGAGATCGACCAGCGCGCCAGCTCCACCTGCACCCACACCTTGACGAAGGTGGAGACGAAGACCAGCCAGAACAGCATGAAGCCGACCTGGGCTCCCAGGGTCGTCGCGGTGAGCAGCTCTCCGGAGCCGACGACGGCGGCGCTGGTGATCATCCCGGGACCGAGGACGCGCAGGCTCCCGCGGATCGTGGTCGGGGGGTCCTTGATGTTTGCGGGGTCGAGGACGTAGGGGTCGCTCCTACGGTCGAACGTGGTCTGTCGATCGGCAGACGTGATAGTCATGGCCACTCCTTCGTGGTCGGGATTTCAGCAGCCACGGCCTACTCCGCCTCGATGAGGCCGAGCGTCTCGGGCAGCCACAGGGACAGCTGGGGGACGAACACGACGATCAGCAAGCCGACCGCGAGCGCCCCGAGGAAGGGCAGGAGCTTGGCCGCCACCGGCTCGATGCGGAGACCGGCGATGCGAGCCCCGACGAAGAGGACGTTCCCGACGGGAGGGGTGATCACGCCGAGGGAGAGGTTGAAGACGATCATCATGCCGAAGTGCACCGGGTCGACGCCGAACTCGGTGACGATCGGGAGGAAGATCGGCGTGAAGATGAGGATGGCGGGTGTCGGGTCCATGAAGGTGCCCACGACCAGCAGGACCACCATCATGATCAGGAGGATGACCGTGGGGCTGTCGGTCAGGCCGACCATGACCGACGAGATGGTGTCCGGGACGCGGGCGAAGGACATGACGAACGCCAGCGCGGAGGACACCCCGACGAGGAGCATGACGATGGCCGTGGTCCGGGCCGAGTCGATGAGGATGCCGGGCAGGGCGCGGACGGCGAGGGCGCGGTAGGCGAACCCCAGCACGAGGCAGTAGACGACGGCGATCGCCGCGGACTCGGTCGCGGTGAAGATGCCGGAGAGGATGCCCCCGATGACGATGACGATCATCAGCAACGAGGGGACGGCCCGCCAGAGCACGAGCAGGGAGGCCTTGGCGCCGATCTTCTCCGCGCGGGCGATGTCGCTCCGGCGGCGCACGTAGAGGGCGACGACGGCCATGCACGCGAGCACCCAGAGCAGGCCCGGCCCGATCCCGGCCATGAAGAGCGCAGCGATGGACGTCCCGCTGACCAGGGAGTAGACGATGAAGGTGTTGCTCGGCGGGATCAGCATGCCGGCGGGTGCCGAGGCCACGTTGACCGCTGCGCTGAACCGGCGGTCGTAGCCGTCCTGCTCCTGCCGCGGTCCCATGACGGTGCCGACGGCTGCGGCTGCTGCCACCGCTGCGCCGCTGACCGAGCCGAACAGCGCGTTCGCGACGACGTTGGTCTGGGCGAGGGAGCCCGGCGCCTTCCCGACGAGGACCTTGGCGGCGTCGATGAGCCGCGCCGCGATGCCGCCGTTGTTCATGATGACGCCCGCGAGGACGAAGAAGGGGATGGCGAGCAGGGGGAAGGAGTTGATGCCGGTGAAGACGCGCTGGGCCGTCACCAGCACGGCGCCCTCGACCCCCACGAGGGCGACGACGGCGACCATGGCCGAGAGGCCGATGGCCACGGCGACGGGGACGCTCGCCACGATCATGATGGTGATCAGGACGAGCAGGATGAGAGAGGCGAGCGCGCCGGGGTCCACGGGGTCTCCTGGGTCAGACGGCGGGGTCGACGTCGGCGGCGCCGATCACCGTCTCGTCGCCCTGCAGCACGGCGGTGAGGTGGGTGACGGCGTAGAAGGCGATGATCAGCCCGGAGACCGGCAGCGCCAGGTACATCACGCCGAGCTGGGTGGGCAGGGCGGTGAGCTGCTGGTCCCACGCGCCCGCCGCGGCGCGGAGACCGCCCCACACCAGGCCGGCGAGGGCGAAGACGATGATGGCGACCTGCACGAGGGCGGCGACGACGCGCCGTGCGCCAGGCCTGAGCTTCCGGACGGCCGCGTCGACGGCGATGTGGCCGCGCTCGGAGAACACCAGCGCGGCGGCGAAGAGCCCGAGCCACACGAACTCGTAGCGGGCCAGCTCCTCGGACCAGGTGCTGGGCGCGTCCAGGACCTGGCGCGTGAAGACCTGCCACACCACCGTGAGGACGAGGGCGGCGAAGACCACCACGCACACCGCGGCGATCACGCGGTCCATGACCGCGACGGCGCGGTTCACGGCTGCTGCTCCTCGTCCGCGGCGGACCGCGCCGCGTCGTAGAGCTGCTGCTGGGTCGGCGTCGTGAGGTAGCGCAGAGCGAGGGGCTCGAGGACGGCGTCGAAGGCCTCCTGGTCCACGTCGGTGATCGTCGCGCCGCCCGCGAGGGCGTCGGTGACGGCCTTCTCGGTGGCGGCCTGCCACAGCGTCGCGAACTGGTCGCCGGTCGCGGCCCAGGCGTCGTCGAAGGAGGCCCTCACGTCGGGCGGCATGCTGGCCAGGGAGCCGCTGTTGATGATGATGTAGTCGAGCCCGACGACGTGCTCGGTGCGCGAGTAGTACGGCGCGACCTCGTAGTGCTTCTGCGTCACGTAGGACACCTCGTTGTTCTCCGCGCCATCGAGGACGCCCGACTGCAGCGCGGTGTAGACCTCGCCGTAGGCCATCGGGGTCGCCGAGCCGCCCATGGCCCGGATCATCGACAGCTGGAGCTCGCTCTCCTGGACGCGGATCTTCTGCCCGCGGAGGTCGTCGGGGGTGACCACGGGTCCGTCCGTCGTATAGATGTTCCGGGCTCCCTGGGTGAAGCCGCCGAGCACGGTGATGTCGTACTTGTCCTCCAGCGAGGCGTAGAGGTCGCCGACGATCGCCGGGTCCGCCAGGACCTTGCGCTGGTGCTCCACGGAGTCGAAGACCCTCGGCAGGTTGAACACGACGAAGTCCTTGTTCAAGGTCTCCAGCTGCGGACCGGAGACGACCGCCATGTCGACGATCCCGTCACTGACCAGCTGCAGCGCCTCCTGCTGGGCGCCGAGGGTCTCGTTCGGGAAGACGTCGACCTCCCACCGCCCGTCGGTGGCCTCCTGGAGCCTGTCGTCGAGGCTCTCGAGGGAGATGTAGCTTGGGTGGTCCTCACTCTGGTTCAGCGCCAGGTGCAGGATCCGGCCGTCGGTGTCCACGGCGCCGGCCTTCCCGCCGCACGCCGGCAGCGCGAGCACCGTCACGGCCAGCACGACCGTCGCGATGCGGGTCCGGGCCTGTGTGGCGCGCTTCATCCATCCTCCTCGACGGGCGCCGTGCACGATCATCGGGCAGCAGCAGCGCTCGACAGTGAGCCAGGCGTCACGACGGGGCACAAGTGATTGCCACCGGTTGTCCCGCGCCACCCGCCTCTTCGTAGGCTGGGAGCGCACGAGGGAGGTGCCGTGAGCGCTCACCAGGACGGCGTCGACAGGTCGACGGAAGCACGCGGCGCGACGATCTACGACGTGGCGCGCGAGTGCGGGGTAGCGGCCTCCACCGTCTCGAGGGCTTTCTCGCGTCCGGGCCGCGTGAGCGTGGCGACCTCCCAGCGCGTCCACGAGGCCGCCGCGCGGCTGGGCTACCGGGGCGTCCCCCTGGAGCGCGCGGTCGCCACCGCCCGCACCTCGCTCATCGCGCTCGCCGTCTCAGACGTCACCAACCCCGTCTACTTCGCCATGATCCGCGGTGCGGAGGCGGCCGCCGCGGCCTCGGGACGACACGTCCTGGTCCACGACACCCAGGAGTCGGCGCGGCTCGAGCGGGAGCTGCTCGACCGCTCGATGGCGATGTTCGACGGCGTGGTGCTCGCCGGCTCCCGCCTGCCCGACTCCGCGGTGCGCCACCTCGCCCGACGGGCCCCGCTGGTCGTGCTCAACCGTTCGGTGACGGGGGTGCCCAGCGTGGTGGCCGACAACCCGCGGGGGGTGCGGCGCGCGATGGAGCATCTCGGCGAGCTGGGCCACCGGCAGGTGACCTATCTCGCGGGCCCGGAGGCGTCGTGGCCTGATGGGATGCGGTGGCGAGCAGTCCAGGAGGGCGGCGTCGAACTGGAGATGGGTGTGCGACGGATCGGTCCGTTCTCCCCCACGGTCGCGGGTGGCGTCGCTGCTGCCCGGACGCTGCGCCAGCGACCTCCCACCGCGGTGATCGCCTACAACGACCTCCTCGCCCTCGGGCTGATGCGCGGGCTGGCGGCCGCCGGGGTGGACGTCCCGGGCGAGATCAGCGTGGTGGGTTTCGACAACATCTTCGGCGCTGACTTCGCCGGACCCGCTCTGACGACCGTCGCCTTCCCGCTGCGGGCGCTGGGGGAGGAGGCGGTCATCCGTCTGCTCCACCAGGTCGACGGCGTCGGCGCGACGCCGCCGAGGGCCGCCGTGCTCCCGGCGAGGCTGGTGGTGCGGGAGTCCACCGCGAAGCCTCGACGGGCTCAGCGCAGGCGGAAGAGCACCTCGCCCGCGGAGGGGACGACGAGGGTGTCGGGGTCGGCCTCGAGCGCGGCGAGGTCGACGTCGGCAGGGTCGAGGTAGTCGAGGTTGGCGCCCCGCACCGCCTCCTCCTCGATGCCCGTGGCGAGCGTGACCGTGACGCGCAGCCGCTCCTCGCCGCTCTCGGGGTCGTAGGTGCCTGCCCCGCGCAGGTGGGTCGAGTGGGCGAGCACGCCCCAGGGCTGCTCGCGGTAGCGGTCCCACTGCTCCACGAAGAAGTCGCGGCAGTGATAGCCGATCTCGGCGATCTCGGGGTGCGTCACGGCGAAGCGGCGCACGTGCGGGGCGTAGAGCAGGACCTGGCCACCGTCGGCGACGACCGGCTCCACCTTGTAGAAGCCCTTGGCTGCGGTCCAGATCTCGTCGTACTTCTCGGGGATGATCGAGACGACCCGCTTCACCGGGGCGTCGAGGTAGCGCACGTGCGTGACCGCGGAGACCTCGGCGGCGGCCGCCCACGCGGCGCGCGGCTCACCGAAAGAGGCCGCGTGCAGGGCGTCGCTGCCGGACTCCACGACGACGCACAGGGCGAGGGTGCGCGAGGGAATCATCGAGGCGGCCTCGTCGATCAGCGCTCTGACCGGGGTCGTGCCCAGGGTGCCGATGATGTCGG
The DNA here is from genome assembly GCA_038243415.1 of Actinomycetales bacterium. GTDB lineage: Bacteria > Actinomycetota > Actinomycetes > Actinomycetales > Quadrisphaeraceae > CADCUY01. The sequence goes on from JBBSRD010000034.1 coordinate 7,538, forward strand.
CGCTGGTGATCAGCGCGCCGAGCCAGTGGGAGAGGTCGATGACCGCTTGGCCGCCGACGCCGGGGAAGAAGTACTTGTTGCCGCCGGAGAACCCGACCACCTCGTGGGGGAAGACCGGCCCCAGCACGAGGGTCACGTCGTGCTCGACCACCGCGCGGTGGAGGCGGACGTCGACGCCCTGGCGGAGCAGGCCCCCGGACAGCTCACCGATGCGCTCGGCGCTGATGTGACCGAGGTTCGCGAAGGTCGCCGGCTCCCACCACTCGTGCTGGAGGACGGTGGTGCCCGGGTAGCGCGAGCCCACGTCGCCCTCCGGATGACCGAGGTGAGCGGCGAGAGCGTCGGGGGGCATCGGGGCATGGGTGCCGAGCGCGACGAGCACCGTCAGCCGACTCACGGTGCCGTGGACGGCGTCGTGCACCGCCGAGAGCAGCAGGGGCAGCGGGCAGCTGCGGGTGCCGTCCGGTACGAGCACGCACAGGCTCCGCCCGTCGAGGTCGGCGCCGCCCAGCTGCGCGGCCACGAAGGCCCGGACCTCGTCCTCGCGCAGGGTGGTCCCCGCTCCACCGATGGTCGCCTCTGCCGTCGTCGCCGGGCTCATCGGCTGATCGTGGCAGTCGACGCCGCCAGCCGCCAGGCCCCGTGACGACGCCGAGGCAACCGCCGGCAACGGCTGGTCCGCCGCGGCCGCCGCAGCCACGCTGGGGCCATGGCGTCCGCCCCCCTGGCCCTGCACCCCGACCGGCTGCTGCCCGTCGACCCCGAGACCCGAGGTGTCGCGCGAGAGCTGTACTCCGCCGTCGCCGGGCTGCCGATCATCTCGCCGCACGGTCACGTCGCCGCCTCGGTGCTCACCGACGACGTCCCCTTCACCGATCCCGCGAGCCTGCTGGTGACGCCCGACCACTACGTCACGCGACTCATGCACGCCCGCGGGGTCGCGCTGGCCGACCTCGGGGTCGGGCAGGGACCGCTGACCGAGGACGGTTCGCGGGCGGTGTGGCGCACCCTGTGCCGGCACTGGGGCGCGTACCGCGGCACACCGGTGCGTTACTGGCTGGAGTCAGAGCTGGCGGAGGTCTTCGGCGTCGACGTGCGTCCGTCGTCCGAGACCGCGGACGCGATCTACGACCAGGTCGCCGAACGGCTCACACAGGACGCGTATCGGCCCCGGGCGCTGTTCGAGCGCTTCGGGATCTCGGTGATGGCCACCACCGACGACCCCTGCGACGACCTCGCCGCGCACGCCGCCCTCTCCGCCCTCGCCGCCTTCTCCGGGCGTGTGGTCCCGACGTTCCGCCCCGACCGCTACCTCGAGGCGGCCGCGCCGGGATGGCCCGACCTCGTGGAGAGGCTCGGGGAGCGCGCCGGTACCGGGACCGGGACCTACGGCGGGTGGGTGGCGGCGATGGAGGCGCGCCGTCGCCACTTCATCGACCACGGCGCGACGTCGGCCGACCACAGCCACGAGGACGTCGGCACCGCCCCCCTGGAGGCGTCAGAGGCCGAGGCCCTGTACGCCGATGGGATGCGCGGAGGCATCACCCCCGAGCAGGGCGCAGCGCTCCGCCGGCACATGCTGCTGGAGATGGCACGGATGTCGTGCGACGACGGGCTCGTGATGACGCTCCACCCCGGGGTGCGGCGCGGCCACCACGCGCCGACGGCAGCAGCGCTCGGCCCGGACACCGGCCACGACATCCCGCTGCGGGTCGAGTTCACCGACTCCCTGCGGCCGCTGCTGGAGCGCTACGGCACCCACCCGAACCTCCACCTCGTGCTGTTCACCCTGGACGAGACGACCTTCTCCCGTGAGCTGGCACCCCTGGCGGGCTTCTACCCGTCGGTCTACGTCGGCGCGCCGTGGTGGTTCCTCGACGCCCCCGACGCGGCCCGGCGAGCCCGCGAGGCGGTCACCGAGAGCGCCGGACTGCTCAAGACGTCGGGCTTCATCGACGACACCCGGGCCTTCTGCTCCATCCCGGCCCGCCACGACATGGCCCGCCGCCTCGACTGCGGCTACCTCGCGCGCCTCGTGGTGGAGCACCGTCTGGACCTGGACGAAGCCCTCGACGCCGCCACCGACCTCGTGGTCGGGCGCCCACAGGAAGCGTTCAAGCTGTGAGCGGCGACCGGACCGGCGCCCCCCGGCTCTCGCGCACCACGCCGGTGCCGCCGGTGCGCGCCGTCCACCTCGGGCTCGGCAACTTCTTCCGAGCCCACCAGGCCTGGTACACCGACGTCGCCAACGCCGGTGACGACGACTGGGGGATCGCGGCCTTCACCGGCCGCAGCCCGGACCTCGCCGAGGCGATGACCCGGCAGGACGGTCTCTACACCCTGGTGACCCGCGCCGCGGGCGGCGACACCTTCGACGTCGTCCGCTCGGTCGTCGCCGCTCATGCCGGCGGCGACCACGAGGCGTGGCTGAGGCACCTCGCCTCCCCGGACGTGCGCCTGCTCACCACCACGGTCACCGAGGCCGGCTACCTCCGCGGCAGCGACGGCGGGCTGGATCTCGCGCGCCCGGCGGTGCGCGACGACCTCACGGCGCTGCGCGCCGATCCCCGTGCACCGGTGAGCGGGGCGCCCGCACGCCTGGTCGCCGGGCTGCTGGCGCGCCGGGCCACCGACGCGGGCCCCCTCGCCCTCGTCCCCTGCGACAACCTGCCGGGCAACGGCGAGGCGCTGGCGCGGGTGCTCCGTGACGCGGCGCAGGAGGTCGACCCCTCGCTCGTGGCGTGGATCGACGAGAACGTCGCCGCGGTCACCACCATGGTCGACCGCATCACCCCGCGCTCCACCGCCGACGACCTCGAGGCGGTGGCAGCGGCGACGAGGCTCGACGACCGCTGCCCGGTCATCACCGAGCCGTTCACCGAGTGGGTGCTGAGCGGGAGCTTCCCCGGCGGGCGCCCGGCCTGGGAGGACGCGGGCGCCGTGCTCACGGACGACGTCACCCCCTTCGAGGACCGCAAGCTGTGGCTGCTCAACGGCGGCCACTGCCTGCTGGCCTACCTCGGAGGGGTGCGCGGCCACCGCGACGTCGCCGAGGCGGCAGCCGACCCCGTGTGCCGGGACTGGCTGGAGAGATGGTGGGACGTCGCCGGAGCCCACCTCACGTTCCCCCCGGAGGAGATCGCCGCCTACCGCGCCGCACTGCTGGGACGCTTCGACAACCCGAGGATCCAGCACCGCCTCGAGCAGATCGGCGGTGACGGCTCCCAGAAGCTTCCCGTGAGGATCCTGCCGGTGCTCCGCCGCGAGAGGGAGCGCGGGCAGCTCCCCGAGGCGGCCGTGGTCGTCCTCGCAGCATGGGTGGCGACGCGCCGCGGCGAGGGGGCGGCGGTCGCCGACGTCCGTTCCGACGAGCTCGAGCCCCTGGCCGTCGGGGACCTCCGGGGGGCGGTGCCCCGCCTGCTGAGCGCGCTGGACCCCGCGCTGGCCGACGACGCGGAGCTGGTCGCCGCGGTGTGCTCCGCCGCCGCCGGGCTGCGCGGCTGAGGGCCGTCGTCGAGCGACGCCGCGAGCAGGCGCCCACCGGTGACGCCTGCGGGGGAGCGCTCCGACCGCGGATAGCCTGGCGGGCGTGGACGACCTGTTGGCTCCCTGGGGCCTGACCTACGACGACGTGCTGCTGCTCCCGGGGGAGTCCGACGTGGTGCCCGCGGACGCCGACTGCCGCTCCCGCGTCTCACGCCGGGTGGAGGTCGCCGTCCCGCTGCTCAGCGCCGCGATGGACACCGTCACCGAGTCCCGCCTCGCCATCGCCATGGCGCGAGCCGGCGGGCTCGGGGTGCTGCACCGCAACCTCTCCCCGCAGGAGCAGGCGCTCCAGGTGGACCTCGTCAAGCGCTCCGAGGCGGGGATGATCAGTCACCCCGTGACGTGCTCCCCGCGCGACACCCTCGCCGAGGTCGACGCCCGGTGCGCCCAGTACCGCATCTCCGGGCTCCCCGTGGTCGACGACGACGGCATGCTCATCGGCATCGTCACCAACCGCGACCTCCGCTTCGAGAGCGACATGACGCGGCCCGCCGGCGAGATCATGACGCCGATGCCGCTCGTCACCGCCCCCGTGGGGACGCCCCCGGAGCAGGCCATCGGGCTCCTCGCGCAGCACAAGATCGAGAAGCTGCCCCTCGTCGACGCCGACGGGCGCCTGCGCGGCCTCATCACCGTGAAGGACTTCGACAAGACCGAGCAGTACCCCCTGGCCACCAAGGACGAGCGCGGCCGGCTCCGCGTGGGAGCGGCCATCGGCATCTTCGGGGGCGCCTGGGAGCGGGCGACCACGCTCGTCGAGGCCGGCGTGGACGTCCTCTTCGTCGACATGGCGCACGGCCACAGCCAGGCGGTGCTCTCCATGGTCGCCCGGCTCAAGGCCGACCCGGCGCTCGCCCACGTCGACGTGGTCGGCGGCAACGTCGCCACCCGCGCCGCCGCCCAGGCGCTCGTCGACGCCGGCGTGGACGGCGTGAAGGTGGGCGTCGGACCGGGCTCCATCTGCACCACCCGCGTCGTCGCCGGTGTCGGGGTGCCCCAGGTGAGCGCCATCCACGAGGCCTCGCTCGCCTGCCGGCCGGCCGGGGTCCCGGTCATCGGCGACGGTGGGCTCCAGTACTCCGGGGACATCGCCAAGGCCATCGTCGCCGGCGCCGACACCGTCATGGTCGGCTCGCTGCTCGCCGGGTGCGAGGAGAGCCCCGGGGAGCTCGTCTTCTACGACGGCAAGCAGTACAAGGCCTACCGCGGCATGGGCTCCGTCGGGGCGCAGCGCACCCGCTCCGGCGCTCGCGGGTTCTCCTCCGACCGCTACTTCCAGGCCTCCGCGTCCACCGAGAAGTACGTGCCGGAGGGCATCGAGGGCCAGGTGCCCTACCGGGGGTCGCTCGCCGCGGTGGCCCACCAGCTGGTCGGAGGGCTGCGGCAGGCGATGTTCTACACCGGCGCGGCCACCGTGCCCGACCTCAAGGAGAAGGGCCGCTTCGTGCGGATCTCCGCGGCGGGCCTGAAGGAGAGCCACCCCCACGACGTGCTGATGGCCGTCGAGGCGCCCAACTACTCGGGTCGGTAGCCTCCGGGGGTGATCCAGCCGCGCGTCCCCGCCTCGCCGACCACCGCTCTGCCGACGACCGCTCTGCCGACGACCGCCCTGCCGACCACCTCCCTCGGGTCGAGCACGAGGTGCCCCTCGTGACCGACGTCGAGATCGGCGGGGCCAAGCGCGGTCGCCGTGCGTACTCCTTCGACGACATCGCCGTGCTGCCGACGCGCCGCACGCGCGACCCCGAGGTCGTCTCGGTGGCGTGGAAGATCGACGCCTACGACTGCGCGATCCCCGTCCTCGGCGCCCCCATGGACTCGGTGATGTCACCGGCGACGGCCATCGGGCTCGGGCGCCTCGGCGGCATCGGCGTGCTCGACCTCGAGGGCCTGTGGACCCGCTACGAGGACCCGTCCGCCCACCTGGCCGAGATCGCCGGGCTGGACGCCGACGGCGCGACCGCGCGCATGCAGCAGCTGTACGCCCAGCCGGTGGACCCCGACCTCGTCGGCGTCCGGCTCAGGGAGGTCCGCGAGGCGGGCGTCACCGTGGCAGGCGCGCTGAGCCCGCAGCGCACGAGCAGCCTGTGGAAGACGGTCGTGGACGCCGGCGTGGACCTCTTCGTCATCCGCGGCACGACGGTCTCCGCCGAGCATGTGGGTGCGGAGGGCACCGAGCCGCTGAACCTCAAGGAGTTCATCTACGCGCTCGACGTCCCGGTGATCGTGGGGGGCGCTGCGTCGTACACCGCGGCGCTGCACCTCATGCGCACCGGCGCAGCGGGCGTGCTCGTCGGCTTCGGCGGCGGGGCCGCGGCCACCACCCGCGCCACGCTGGGGATCCACGCGCCGATGGCGTCGGTCGTGGCCGACGTCGCCGCGGCCCGGCGCGACTACCTCGAGGAGTCCGGCGGGCGCTACGTGCACGTCATCGCCGACGG
>JBBSRD010000035.1:0-13498 GCA_038243415.1 Actinomycetales bacterium
GTGCAGGCCGCGTCGGCGCGCGTCTTCGACCTGGTCCTGCTCGACCTCGGCCTCCCGGACCTCGACGGGGTCGAGGTGTGCCGCCGCCTGCGGGCGGTCGCCCCCGACACGGTGATCGTCATGCTGACCGCGCGCTCGGAGGAGATGGACGTCGTCGTGGGCCTCGAGGCCGGGGCGGACGACTACCTCAGCAAGCCCTTCCGCTTCGCGGAGCTGCTCGCCCGCCTGCGCGCCCACCTGCGCCGGGTGACGCTCACCTCGCCGACCGCGACGGTGCTGACCGTCGGCGCGCTCGTCGTCGACACCGCCGCCCGCCGCGCCACCCTGCTCGGGGCGCCCCTGGAGCTGCGGGCCAAGGAGCTGGACCTCCTCGCTCGCCTGGCCGCCGAGCCGGGCGTCGCGGTCAGCCGGGACACGCTCATGGCGGACGTGTGGGACGCCCACTGGCACGGGTCGACGAAGACCCTCGACGTCCACGTCGCCGTCCTGCGCCGCAAGCTCTCCCATGCCGCCGACGCCGACGCCAGCCCGGGCGGCGCGGACGAGGGCGGCGCGCCCGAGGGGGGTGCGCCGACGATCACGACGCTGCGCGGGCACGGCTACCGGCTCGACGTGCCGGCGTGAGACGTCGCATCGTCTCGATCGCGGTGGTCACGGCGCTGCTGGCGACCCTGCTCTTCGGGTTCCCGCTCGGGGCCTTCGCGGCGCAGTTCTTCCTCGACCGCGAGCGCAGCGACGTCGAGCGCTTCGCGGAGACCGCCGCGGTGAGCGTGGCCGCAGAGCTGGCGAGGGGGCAGCGACCCACGCGTCTGGCTCCCGTCGACCCGGACGTGGACCTCGCCCTGTACGACGTCGACGGCTCCCCGAGGATCGGGCGGGGTCTCGCCTCTGCCGACCGGACGGTCCGCGAGGCCCTGGAGGGGCGCGTCGCCTCCGACGACGACGCGGGCGGCTACCTGCTCGTGGCGGTCCCGGTCACCGACGGCACCCGCGTGGTGGCCGTGGTCCTGGCGAGCACCGGGTACGCCGAGGTGCGCTGGCAGATCGCCGGTACGTGGGCGGTGATGCTCGGGATCGCCGCGGCGGCCGTGGCGAGCGCGGGGCTGCTGGCCCGGCTCCAGGCCGGACGCCTCGCGGACCCGCTGGAGGCGCTGTCGGCCGCCGCCCAGCGGCTGGGGGAGGGTGACTTCTCGGTGCGGGCGCGCGAGAGCGGCATCGCGGAGATCGACGCCGTCTCCGGCGCCCTCGCCGTCACCGCCGTGCGGCTCGGCGACCGCGTGCGGTACGAGCGGGAGCGGTCCGCCGACGCCTCCCACCAGCTGAGGACCCCGCTGACAGCCCTGCGCCTGGTGCTCGAGACCGCGGTGGACCAGCCCCCGCCCGTCCAGGCCCGGGCCGTGAGCACCGCGCTGGAGGCCGCTGACCGCTTGGAACGCACGATCGAGGACCTGCTGCAGCTGGCCCACGACCCTCCGCAGCCGGTGGGCGCCCTCGACCTCGAGGCGGTCGTCCGTGAGGCCGCCGCGACCGCCCGGCTGGGGTTGCGCGCCCGAGGACGAGAGCTGGGCGTCATCGTCGCAGCGAGCGTCCCGTCCGCCCGCGCGTCCTCCGCGGCGGTGCGCCAGGTGCTGGCGGTGCTCCTCGACAACGCCACCGTCCACGGTGACGGGCTCGTGTCCGTCGTCGTCCGTGAGGCCAGCGGGGCGGTCGCCATCGACGTCGCGGACAGCGGCGGGGGTGTCGACGACCCCTCGACGATCTTCACGCGCCGGACGGGGGCGGGTGAGGGTGGGAACGGGAGGACCGGGGTCGGCCTGGGCCTGGCACGGACGCTCGCCGAGGGGCAGGGCGGCCGCCTGACGCTGACCCGTGCCCGTCCCCCGGTGTTCACCCTCTTGCTGCCGGTGGTGGACGCCGAGGCGGGAGGGCCCCCTCGGGCATCCTGATCCGTCGCCGCGTCGCCGCGTCGCCGCGTCGCCGCGTCGCCGCGTCGCCATCGCCACCGTCCGTGCCGGTGTCGACATCGAGCGTGACGCGGGTTACTGTCGCGCTCGGTCACGAGTTCCAGCGCGAAGCCCCGGCTCGCTGGGCGGCAACCCTCCACGTCGTGGGGTGCCCCGGGTGATGACCAGACCTGGTGCGCGCGCACGGGTAAGGACGGGGACCCCTTCTCTCCTGCCGGGCGCTCGCACCTCGGAAACGACCGAGGAGACCCATGACCACCACCCTGGACCACCCGCTCCTGACCGGCGGCTCGCCCGACGTCTTCGTCCTGAGCCCCGCCGAGCGCTTCACCGCCGCCCGCACCCGTGTCGCCGGACCGCTGGAGGACGCCGCCCGCGGCGCTACGGACCGAGAGCGCGGGCGCGAGCTGCCGCGCGAGCAGGTCAGAGCGCTGGCCGCCGCCGGCTTCGGGCGCCTGCGCGTGCCGTTCGAGCACGGCGGTGACGGCCTCACGTGGCCGCAGGTCGCGGAGCTGTTCGTCGAGGCCGCCACCGCGGACTCCGCGCTCCCGCAGATCTTCCGCGGCCACTTCGCCTGGGTGGAGCACCTGCTGACCCTCCCGGCGACCCCCTACCGCGACGCCTGGTTCGCCCGCGTCGTCGCCGGGGAGATCGTGGGCAACGCGTGGTCGGCCACCGGCGACGTCATCGGGCGGTCCGGCACCGTCGTGGAGCGCGGCGGCGACGCGTGGATCATCACGGGCCGGAAGTACTACACGACCGGCTCGATCTTCGCGGACTGGACGGACGTCACGTGCCGCCGCGGCGACGAGCCGTGCGCGGCCCTGGTGCGCACCGACCAGGCCGGGGTGACGCTCTCCGACGACTGGGACGGCTTCGGCCAGCGCGTGACCGGCACCGGCACGCTCGTCCTGGACCACGCCCGCGTCGAGACCGAGGACGTCGCGCCCTTCGCCGACCGGTTCCGCTACCAGACCGCGCTCTACCAGCTGGTGCTGCTCAGCGTGCACGCCGGCATCGCCGCCGCGCTCGAGCGCGACGCCCGCACCGAGATCCTGGCGCGCACCCGCACGTACACCCACGGCCTGGCGCCCCTGGTGCGCGACGACCCCGCGGTGCTCGCCGTCGCCGGGGAGATCTCCGCGACCGCCTTCGCCGCCCGGCAGGTCGTGCGCGGGGCCGCCGAGGCGGTGCAGGGCGCCGCGGACACCGCTCACGACCGCGACTCCGAGGCGGACCTCGCGGCGAACGTCGCTGCGGAGATCGCCACCGCTCAGGCCCAGGTGGTGCTCAGCCGCTCGGTGCCCGCCGCAGCGACCGTGATCTTCGACGCGCTCGGCGCCTCGGGGGTCTCCGGGGCGAAGAACCTCGACCGCCACTGGCGCAACGCGCGCACCGTCGCCAGCCACAACCCGGTGATCTACAAGTCCCGGATCGTCGGCGACTGGTCGGTCAACGACGCCGTGCCCCCGTTCGTCTGGGACATCGGGACGCACCCGTCGGTGGCCGCCGCCGGCGGCGCCGCGTGACCGACTGACGACCAGCATCTACGCCGGTCGAGCGGGGACCTCGAGCGCCCGACACGCCGCACGGCGCCGCACCAACTCCCCGCTCGACCCGCTGGCACCACTTCCTCAGCGGCACGCACCCCGCCTTCACGCTGTCCACGTGAGCCGAACGTGCGGCGATCGCCACTGACCGTGGCCGCTTGGGGGCATGCTGACCCCCAAGCATGCCCGCGCCGCGGGCGATGAGAGGAGCACCATGGGACTCGGAACCGGCATCGCCCTGCTCGTGGTCGGGGGCATCCTGGCCTTCGGCATCAGCAACGACTTCGTGCCGGCCATCAACCTGCCGGTCATCGGCTACATCCTCATGGCGGCCGGGGCGCTGACGATCATCCTCGTGCTGGTCTCCCAGCAGCGGGGTGCTGCGGGCGGGGTCGCGGAGCGTCGCGACCGCCCGGGCCAGCCGCCGCGCCAGTACTGAGCCGAGCGGCCCCCGAGCCGTCCTGCCTCGCGGCGGGGCGGCTCGCTGCCGTCGCGGCTCAGCAGCCGGCGACGTCCAGGGAGACGTCGTCGCCGAGGAAGGACACCATCCCGGCGATCCCGAGGGCCTCGCCCAGCGGGTCCGGGTAGCTCCACGCCGCGTCGGTCGCCACGGTCGAGCCCACGGTCACCGACCAGTACGACGCGATCCCCTTGTACGGGCAGACCGTCCGCGTCAGGGACGTCCGCAGGTGCTCGGCGACGACGTCGGTCGCGGGGAGGTAGTACCGGGTGGGCAGCGAGGTCTCGAAGACCTTCGTGGCCCGGTCGCTCTCGGCGACCACTCGCCCGCCGACGCGGACCACCACGTGGTCGCTGCTGCGGCGGGCGTCCACGCGGTGGTAGGGGTCGCGGGGGTGACCGAGCACCTCCTCGTCCTCCTCGAGCCACCGGTCCAGGGCGTGGAAGTCGATCGCGACCAGACCCATCACGTCGGAGGCGGTGCGCGAGGGCACCACCACGTCGCGCGCGGCCGCTCGGACGTGGCGCTCGCCGAGGTGGAGGTCCCACGACCGCTCGAGGCCCATGGGGCCCTCGACGGTGGCGTCGGTGGGGCTGAGCAGGCCCCCGCGCAGGTCGCCCACGGGGAGCCACCACTGCGGCAGGGAGTCCTGGCAGTGCAGGAGGCGGGGGGCGCGGGTGTCGACCACGGTCTCGCCGCCGAAGGTGCCCCGGACCCTGCGGTCGAGGATCTCGAGGTAGGAGCACTCGTGGTCGACGGTGGTGCCACGGGCGAACAGTCCAGCAGCGTCGCTGGTCAGAGGGCCGGAGCCCAGGGTCAAGGACATCGATGGCCTCTTCGGTGGTGCCGAGCCGTACAGCCTCTTCTTGACTGAGACGGAGCGGGCGACGGGAATCGAACCCGCACCATCAGCTTGGGAAGCTGAAGTTCTACCATTGAACTACGCCCGCGAGACCGGTGCACCTCATGACCCACCGGATGGACCATGCAAAGCCGGCTGCGGGTCCCCACTGTAGCGGGCGTCCGGGGCAGGGCTGCGGGGCGGCTAGCCTTCCGCCGTGCTGCTCTCCGACCGCGACATCCGGGCCGAGATCGACGCGGGCCGGGTGCTCCTGGACCCGTCGGACCCGTCGATGGTCCAGCCGTCGAGCGTGGACGTGAGGATCGACCGCTTCTTCCGGCTCTTCGACAACCACAAGTACGCCGTGATCGACCCGCGGGCCGACCAGCCGGACCTCACGCGCCTGGTCGAGGTGGCGCCGGGGGAGTCCTTCGTGCTGCACCCCGGGGAGTTCGTCCTGGGGGCCACCTACGAGCAGGTCACCCTCCCCGACGACCTCGCGGCCCGCCTGGAGGGGAAGTCGAGCCTGGGGCGCCTCGGGCTGCTGACGCACTCGACCGCCGGGTTCATCGATCCCGGGTTCTCCGGGCACGTGACCCTGGAGCTCTCCAACACGGCGACGCTGCCGATCGTGCTGTGGCCGGGGATGAAGATCGGCCAGCTGTGCTTCTTCCGGCTCTCCTCCCCCTCCGAGCACCCCTACGGCAGCGGGGCCACGGGCAGCCGCTACCAGGGCCAGCGCGGGCCCACCGCGTCCCGCTCGCACCTGGGCTTCCACCTCACGGAGCTGCAGTGACCACGCGCGCCGGCGCCGGCGCGCGGTGACCGAGTGCCTGCTCGGCAGGGCGCGCGGCGCGTCGCTGGCCGGGCAGCACCTGCTGCTGCTCCCGGAGGGCACCCGCGAGTCCGACGTCACCGGCCTCGTGGTGGCCCGTCACCCCGGCGCCGCGGTGCACGCCGGCGCGGAGCTGCGGATCGGGCGCCACGCCGCCCTCCACGGGCCGCTGCACCTGGACGCCGGCGCCGCGTCGGGCGCCGAGGTGCCGTCCCCGTGGCGGCTCGCGTGGGCCCTGACCTCTCCCGTGGAGCGCGACGACGCCGTCCTGCCGGGCCTCAGCGATCGTGACGGCCTCACGCGCGCCTTCCCCGGCGGCCTGCCCGTCGCCGGCGAGCGACGCGCCCTGGACCTGCTCCTGGGCCTGGCCCGCCGGCTCCGCGGCGCCGTGCGGTGCGCCGGGCGCGGCGCCCTGCTCGCCCCTGATCCCCTGGCCTGGCCCGGGCTCGACGTGCGCACCGCCCGCCCCGTCGGCCCCGCCGCCGTCGCCGCGATCCTCGCCCCGGCGGGAGCGCCCCTCGAGGTGGCCGGCGAGCAGGTGCTCCTGGCGCCGCTGGCGGGCGGGTGCCTGGAGGTGGTCCTCGAGCCCGACGACGGCCTGAGCGGCGGAGGGTCCACCGCGGCGCTGCGGTGGTGGCCCGAGGAGCCCGGGGAGGCCGAGCACGAGCGCCCCTCCCTGGCCTACCGCGAGCAGAGGGCCGCGGCGGTGGTGGCGATCTCGGTCATGGCCCGGCACCTGCTCGGTGCGTGCGGGGGCTCCGTCGTCGACGTCGGAGGCCTCCCCGTGCGCGACCTCGGCTGACGCCGGGGTACCGACCGTCCGGTCGCGGTGCGCTGCCCCGCTGGTGGTCGGCGCTCAGAAGAGCGAGAGGAACCAGCGCAGAACGCTGAGCACCACGGGCGAGACGCCCAGCAGCAGGACAGCCACCACGAGGACGGCCAGCATCCGCGCGAGGGGCGACGGGCCGCCGCCGGCCGGAGCGCGCATGGACCGCAGGAGCATGCCCCGATCATGACAGCAGCGGGCCGGTGCGCGCGGTGGCAGGCTGGGCCGATGAGCCCCGGGTACCTCGCCGTCCCCGTCTCCACCACGGAGCGTCCCGGGCCGTGGCCCGGAGTGGTGGTCGTTCATGACGTCTTCGGGATGAGTGACGACATGAGGGAGCAGGCGGACTGGCTGGCTGCCGCCGGCTACCTCGCACTGGTCCCTGACCTGTACGCCAAGGACGGGCAGACGCAGGGCTGGGGCCGCGTGCGGTGCGTCAAGGGGGCGTTCGCCGCGATGCGCTCGGGGCGCGGCGCCGCCTTCGAGGAGCTGGAGGCCGCCCGCGCTGGCCTCGTCGGGCGCGAGGACTGCACCGGCGTGGTCGGGGTGATCGGCTACTGCATGGGCGGGGGGTTCGCGCTGATGCTGGCGCCGCGGCCCGGCTGGTCGGCAGCGAGCGTCAACTACGGCGCCCTGCCAGAGGACCTCGACGTGCTCGCTGGCGCGTGCCCCGTCGTCGCGAGCTACGGTGCGAGAGACGTCTCGCTCCGCGGCGCCGCGGAGGAGCTCGCCGGCGCGCTCGCCGCCGGGGACGTGCCGCACGACGTCAAGGAGTACGCCGGGGCCCGGCACGCCTTCATCAACCGTCAGGTGGTGACCTCACCGCTCACCCCCGTGCTGAGGGTGATGGGCGTCGGCTACGACCACGAGGCCGCCGCCGACGCGAAGAAGCGGATCCTCGCGTTCTTCGAGACCCACCTCCGAGCCCCCCGCGAGAGCGAGACCTCCCGGTAGGGGCGGCTCAGCCCTCGAGCTTCTTCGGCAGGTGCCCGGCCGACCTCTGGTAGAAGGCCGCCGCCTGCCTGCTGATCACCATGATGACGATCGCGCTCAGCGCCCCGGAGAACGCGTTGAACGCCACCGCCTCGCCCCAGGACGTCGTCGCGCTGGCGGGGTTGGAGGGGGGCGTCTTGCCGGTGAAGGTCTTCCACCCCGTGTTGGTGAGGCCCGTGGTCACCTTTCGGCTGAGGACCTTCGTCACCAAGTTCATCAACGTCCACACCAGAGCACCCACGCCGAAACCTCCATCGTCCTCGGCGCCGGCGTCCGCCGGGCCGTACGTCGCCCAGTGTGGCAGGCGGGCGCAGGAGCGCTACTCTGCACGGGAACGACAGGGGAGCTGGCGGCATCACGCCGTGCAGCTGAGAGTGCGGGCCACCGCAGACCCTCGAACCTGAACCGGTTAGCACCGGCGGAGGGAGTCGGGCTCGTCGCAGCACGCGTCGGCCAGCACGGTGCTGACCGCACGTCTGCGTCCCCCTCCTCGCAGTCGACGCAGGAGGATCCATGACCACCACGAACAGCTCACCCACCAGCCCGCCGGCCGGCCCCTCGGCGAGAAGGGCGCGGGGCACCGACGGTCCCAGGACCCGCGGCGGCACCCGCTGGCGGCCCGTGGACATCGTCGTCGCGTCCGTCCTCGGGGTGGCCGGGGGCCTGCTCTTCATCCTCTGGAACATCGCCGGCGAGCCGCTGCGCGCCGCCCTGGGCTTCTACCCGCCGCTCGGCGCCCTGACGTACGGCTTCTGGCTGCTGCCCGGCGTGCTCGTCGCGCTCGTCGTCCGCAAGCCCGGCGCCGCGCTCTACGGCGAGGTCCTCGCCGCGGTCGTCAGCATGCTCGTCGGGAACCAGTGGGGCTTCGCCACCCTGAACTCCGGGATCGCCCAGGGGCTCGGCGCCGAGATCGTCCTCGCCCTGCTGCTCTACCGCCGCTGGGGCCTCGGCGCGGCCCTCGGGGCCGGCGCCGGCGCCGGGCTCGGGATGGGCCTCTACGAGACGGTGGTCTACAACGCGGCGCTGGCACCGACCGTCCAGGTGCTCTACGCGGTGGCCTGCGTCATCTCCGGGACGGTGCTCGCCGGCGGTGGTGCGTGGCTGGTCCTGCGCGGCCTGCAGTCCTCCGGCGCCCTCTCGGCGATGGCGTCCGGGCGCACCGGGCAGCGGGTCTGAGGACCGCGTGAGCCTGGAGGCGCGCGGCTTCGGCTGGCGCTGGAACGGCCGGGAGGCGTGGGCGGTCCGCGGCCTGGACCTCACCGTCGCCGACGGCGAGCGGATCCTGCTGCTCGGGGCGTCGGGCGCCGGCAAGTCGACGCTCCTCACCGCCGCCGCCGGGGTGCTCGACGGCTCCGACGGCGGCACCGGCGAGTCAGAGGGCATCCTGGAGATCGACGGCGTCGACGCCCCCGCGGCGCGGCTGGCGGCCCTGGAGGACAGCGCGGGCCTCGCCCGCAGCGGCCTGCTGCTCCAGGACCCGCAGGCGCAGACGGTCCTCGCCCGGTGCGGCGACGACGTGGCGTTCGGCCTGGAGAACCACTCCGTGCCGCGGGAGGAGATCTGGCCGCGCGTGGACGTGGCCCTCGCCGAGGTGGGCCTGCCGGTCGACCGCGCCCGGCCCACCGCCCACCTCTCCGGCGGCCAGCGCCAGCGCCTCGCCCTCGCGGGGGTGATGGCGTTGCGCCCGCAGCTGCTCCTGCTCGACGAGCCGACGGCGATGCTCGACCCCGCCGGCGCGGCCCGTCTCGCCGAGGTGGTGAAGGAGCGCCTCGACGCCAGCGGGGCCGGGTGCCTCGTCGTGGAGCACCGGGTCTCCCTGTGGCTGGACGTCGTCACCCGCGTGGTGGTGCTCGCGCCCGCGGGCGGGGTGCTGGCCGACGGCACGCCCCACGAGGTGATCGCCGCCCGCGGTGAGGAGCTCGCGGCCGCCGGCGTGTGGGTGCCCGGCCTCACGCCCCGGCGCCTGCGCTCCTCGTCCCCCTCTGCGGCGCCACCATCTGCGGTGATCATGAAGGATCCGGCCTCGCGGGCCGCCCGAGAGGGCCGATCAACCCTGATCACCGGAGCGGAGGGCGGATCGGGCCTGATCACCGGGGCGGAGGGCCGGGTGGGGGACGAGCGAGCCGCTCCGGGCCAGGCGCTGCTCACCCTCGCCGGGGTCAGCGCCGGGCACCGCTCCGGCGACCCGGTGCTCACGGGCGTCGACGCCGTGGTCCGCGCCGGCCGAGCGGTGGCCGTGCGCGGCCCCAACGGCGCGGGGAAGTCCACGCTCGCCCTGGTGCTCGCCGGGCTCGCCGCCCCCCGCGCCGGCAGCGTCACGGCCAGCCCGTCCCTGAGGGGTTTGGCTGACGACGGCGCGGGGGACCAGCCGCTCCGGTGGCGCCCCCGCCAGCTCGTGGCCCGCATCGGCTCGGTCTTCCAGGACCCCCGCCACCAGTTCGTCGCGCGCACCGTCGCCGACGAGCTCGCCGTCGGACCACGCCGCCTCGGTGTCGCCGAGGACGGCCCGGACGGGGTGGGCGAGCGGGTCGAGGAGCTGCTCGAGCGCCTGCGCCTGACCCGCCTCGCCCGCGCCAACCCCTTCACCCTCTCCGGCGGTGAGCAGCGCCGGCTCTCCGTGGGCACGGCGCTCGCGACCCGCCCCGCGAGCCTCGTCCTCGACGAGCCCACCTTCGGGCAGGACGCCGCCACGTGGGCCGAGCTGGCCGAGCTGCTCCTAGGGGTGATCGCCGCCGGCACCGCGGTGGTCGCCGCCACCCACGACGACGACCTCACGGCCGCGATCGCCGACGAGACGTGGCACGTCGACCACGGCCGCCTCGTCGTGACCGCCGTCCCTGGCGCCGCCTCCCCGTGCCGGGACGCCGCATGAGCCTGCTCGCCCCGGACACCTCAGCGCTGCGCCCCACCGTGGTCAGCCGCGCCAACCCCGCCGCGAAGCTGGCCGCGGCCGCCGCGGTGACGGTGGTGCTCCTGCTCAGCGTCGACGTGGTCACGGCGGGCACCGCCGTGCTCCTCGAGCTGCTCGTCCTGCCCTGGTGCGGGGTCGCTCTGCCCGCGCTGGCACGCCGTCTGGCCATCATCGCGCTCGCTGCCGTCCTGGCCTCGGTGTCCACGGCCTTCTTCGCCGTGCACTCGGGGACCAGCCTGTTCTCCTTCGGGCCGCTGGAGCTCTCGACGGGATCGCTGATCGCCGCCGCGGCCATCGGCCTGCGGATCGTGGCGGTCGGGACCCCCGGGGTGGTGCTCCTGGCCTCGACGGACCCGACGGAGCTCGGCGACTCCCTCGCGCAGGTGGTCCACCTGCCCCACCGTTTCGTCATGGGGGGGCTCGCGGCCCTGCGGCTGGCGGACGTCCTCGTCGACGAGTGGCGCCAGCTCGGCCTCGCCCGCCGCGCCCGCGGGCTCGGGGACGACGGCGTGGTCGGGCGCCTGCGCACCGGGGGCGAGCAGGCCTTCTCCCTCCTGGTGCTCTCGGTGCGGCGGGCCGCGGTGCTGGCGACCGCCATGGAGGCGAGGGGCTTCGGCGGGTCGCGGCGCACCTGGGCGCGACCCTCCGCCCTGCGTCCCTCCGACGTGGTGGTGGTCGCCGGAGGGGTGGTCATCGCCGCGGCGGCGACCACGGCGGGCGTCGTGGCCGGCACGTGGAGGCTCCTGCTCAGCTGAGCCGCCCTGCGCCGCCCGGGATCACAGGTCGCGGGTGGTCAGCTGATGGTCGGGGTCCCCGAGTCCTCGGTGCAGCGCTCCGTGGCGGCGCGCAGCTCCGGGTCGATCTGCTGCAGCTGGTCGACGAGCACCTGCAGGCGTCGGGGGTTGAACTCCTGGGTCTCGACGACGATCTCCTGGGTGATGTCGATGACGCGGGCCGAGAGGGCTCCGGCCTCGTCGCAGGACTCCGGCACGGTGAGGGTGAGCCCGGTCGGGGTGGGCGCCGGCGCCGGCGCCGCCTCGACGCGGCCGCCCACGAGGCCGGCTGCGACGAGCCCGACGACGGCTCCGGCGCCCAGCAGCAGCCCCAGGACGAAGGTGATCGTCGGCACCACGCGCCGGCGCCGCGGCTTCGTCCTCCCGGTCCCCTGGGCAGCCGCGGGCGGTCGGTAGGCGTCCTCGCGCCCGGGCTGCGGAGCGCCACCGGAGCCCTCGGCGGAGGCCTTCTCGCGCTCGCGCTCCCGAGCCATGCCGAACCGTGCGGAGTCCACGCGGCCCTGGTCCTCGGGCCGCGTCCGGCTACGTCGTGCCACGGGTACCTCCGAAAGGGGTGTCGGGGATGCTCTGGCGCGCCGACCCCGAGGTGCCGACGCCCACCGCGCCCACCGGCTCGGCCGTGGCGTCCACGCGAGGGGCGGTGTCGCGGCTCCTGCGGCTGAGAGCGTGGCCGGGCCACCCGCTGGCCGGCCCCACGAGGGTGAGGAGGGTGGGGATCAGCAGCGAGCGCACGACGATCGCGTCGAGCAGGATGCCGACGGCCAGGACGAACGCCAGCTCGGCGAAGGGCCGCAGCGGCACCAGGGCGAGGAGGCCGAAGCTCGCGGCGAGGGTGACGCCGGCCGCCGTGATGGCCTTCGACGTCTGCGGGACGGCCTCGATGATGGCTGCGCGCAGGGGCTTGCGCCGGGCGACGGACCAGACGTGGCCGACCCCGAACACGGTGTAGTCGCTCCCGAGGCTCAGGAGCAGCGCGGCAGCGGCGAAGGGCACGTAGAACGTCACCCCGTCGTGGCCCAGCACCCCCTGGAACAGGGAGACCGTGAGGCCCAGGGCCGCCCCGAGCGCCAGCACGGTGGAGGCCAGGAGGTACACCGGGGCCACGACGGCGCGCAGGAAGATCACGAGGATGAGGAAGTTGACGGCCAGCGCCGCCACGGCGATCCGCCCCAGGTCTGCCTGCGTCGCGGTGACCAGCGCGGCCGCGAGCCCGGTGTCCCCGCCGAGGCCCCAGCCCACACCGGTCAGCCCGGCGCGGTCCACGAGGCCGGGCAGCGCCTCCTGCAGGCCCTGGTAGGTCTCCACGCCGAGGCCGCCCAGCGGCTCGTCCTCGAAGATGATGAGGAAGCGTGCCGCGTCGCCGCTGGGGGCCAGGATGGCCTGCCCCTCGATCGCCTCGGGCAGGTCGCCGGGGCCGAGCACCCCCGCGACGCCGGGCACGTCGCTGACCAGGTCGTCCAGCCTCATGAGCTGCTCGCGCTGCGCGGTGACGCCGTCGCCGCGCAGCAGCAGCGCCGTCGGCGAGAGGATCCCCTCGGCGAAGCCCTCCGTCGCGGCGTCCGCGGCGACGGAGGCCGACGACGAGCCGGGCAGCGAGGGCACGTAGCTCAGCCCCAGGCGCATCTGCGTGACCGGCAGGGCGGCGAAGGCGAGCCCTCCGACGGCGAGGAGAGCCACGAGGAGGGCCACGGGCTTCCGGGTGAGGAAGGTGATGCCGCGGTGCTGGCGGTGGGAGGGCCCCTGCTCGGCGGGCACGGTCGCCAGCTGCTCCCTGATGCGGGCTGACCGGGGCACGGCCTGGCCGTCGACGCGGGCCGGCGCCTCGTCAGCGGGGCGCGGCGCCGTGGGCCAGAACGTCGCGCGCCCCAGCACCGCGAGCACCGCGGGGACCAGCGTCACCGAGACCACCAGCGCCACGAGCACGGCCAGCGCCAGCGCCGGCCCGAAGGTCGCGAAGAAGGCGAAGCGGGCCACCAGCAGCGAGGCCGTCCCCGCAGCGACCGTGATGCCGGCCACGGCGACGATGGGTCCGTAGCTGGCCGCGGAGCGCCGGGCGGCCTCCAGGGTGTCGTAGCCGTCGCGCAGCTCCGCGCGCATCCCGGAGACGAAGAAGATCACGTAGTCGGTGACCACCCCCAGCACGAGCGCCAGGAGCAGGGGCTCGAGCTCGCGGGGGATGGGGATGTTGAACGCCGCCTGGCCGTGGTCCGCGAGGCGGGTGGCGACGAGGAACGCCAGGCCCGAGGTCAGCAGGGCGATCGCGGGGGCGGCGAGGGCGCGGAAGACGAAGCCGACGATGAGCAGGATCGCCGCCAGCGTCGCGA
>JBBSRD010000036.1:0-13448 GCA_038243415.1 Actinomycetales bacterium
CGGGGCATGAGGTGCGACAGCGGCAGCAGCAGGCAGCGCTGTGCCAGTGCTGCGAGCAGGCCCTTCACCGGGGCTGGCGGGGTCGTCGAGGACGGGTACGCGGCGGTCGGCCGGGCCAGGGCACGGGCTCGCGCGCGAGGCGCTCGAGGATCCGCTCGCACGCACCACCGTCGGGGTGGGCGTGGAACAGCGCGCGGGCGCTGGCGCGCTCGGCCGCCCACGGGTCGGCGCCCGACAGCGCATCCTCCAGCGCGGCGAGGAAGTCCGTCCCGGTGACCGCCTTGGGTCCCGGGGTGTGGTCCTCGTAGCGGAAGAAGAACCCTCGCTCGCCCTCGTAGTCGGCCAGGTCGACGGGGGTGAAGACGATCGGCCGGTCGAGCAGGAGGAAGTCCGCGTAGATCGAGGAGTAGTCGGTGACGAGCACGTCGACGTGCTTCAGCAGCTCGACCGGGTCGGGGAAGGCGCCGGCGCCGGCGGCGACCACCCGCGGCGAGCCGACCCGCTCGATCGTCGAGCGCGCCGCGTCGGCCTCGTAGGGGTGGGGGCGGACCAGGAGGGTCGCGTCGTGGCGCTCCAGGACCTCGAGCAGGGCGCCGGCGTCCATCCCGGGGACCGGCAGGTAGTCCTCGAGCAGCGCCCAGTCCCGGAAGGTGGGCGCGTAGAGCACCGTGCGTCCGGCGAGGACCGGGTGGTCGGCCACCAGCGCCGGGTCCGCCGGGGAGAGCAGGGCGTCGTTGCGGGGGACGCCGGTGACCCAGAGGTCGGCCGGCGGCATGAGGTATCCGCGCTCCCAGAACGTCTGCTCGAACGCCGACGAGCAGGTCAGGTGCGCGTACGTGCTCGTCTCCCGGTCCAGCGAGGGCAGGTCGGGGTGCTGCTTGGCGTAGCCCATGGTCTTGGGCCCCACGCCGTGCGTGAGCTGGACGAAACGGCGCACCCGGGAGTACCCCAGCAGGCCGACGTCGCGCCGTGAGTGGGTGATGAGCGCTGCCCGTGAGCGCACGCCGATCGCCAGGGCGCGCGGTCCCAGCGCGTGGACGCCGCGGCCGGGGTGGTGCTCGGCCACGGTGGCCAGGACACGGCGCGAGGTGCTGAACCAGTAGGGCTCCCAGCCCGGGTCTGCGACGGCGTGCTCGAACAGGACGCGGGCGTTGCCGGTGTACGCCGCCCCGTCGTCACCGCCGATCACCAGGAGGTCGCGGCGCTTCGGGACCAGGCGGTCCAGCGTGGTCACCGCCGCAGTCAGGGTGGTGCGGGCGAGCGTGCGCAGGGGCTTCAGCGCGGTGGCCGGCCGGGCTCGGCGCCGGGCGCGCGGTAGGGGCGGTGCTGCGGTGCCGCTCACTCGATGGCCCTCCCTGCGGTGTCCGGTGGGGTTCCGGGGCGCTGGCCCTGCCGGTGCGGTGGCGCAGGGCGACCATCGGTGTCGCTCGACGCTTTGTGCTCTTTGTCCGGCCGGACCCTACGCTGCGCGGACAGCCCGGCCGGACCCTGCGGCCGGCCCGAGATGGAGGAGCGCCCGTGGCGACCGACCGCACCGACCGCACCGACCTGCGCACCGTGGCCGTCGTCCTGGCGGGGGGCAGCGGCTCCCGCGTAGGGCACGACATCCCCAAGCAGCTCCTCAAGGTGGCGGGACGGACCATCATCGAGCACACCGTGGAGGCGCTCCACGCCTGCCCGGAGATCGACGAGATCCTCGTGGTGATGGCGCGCGACTTCGTCGTCGACGCGGAGCGGCTGCTGCTCCGGCCCTCGTGGCCCAAGGTGAGCCAGGTGCTCGCCGGCGGCGACGACCGCGGTTCCTCGACCCGTCGCGCCCTGGACGCGCTCGGAGAGCAGGAGTGCAACGTCCTGTTCCACGACGCGGTGCGCCCGCTGCTCTCCCGGCGCGTGGTGTCGGACTGCGTCGCCGCGCTCGCCGTGCACCAGGCCATCGACGTCGCCGTCCCCTCCGCCGACACCATCGTCCGCGTCGACGCCGCCGAGGCCATCGCCGACATCCCGGACCGCTCGCGGCTGCGGCGCGGCCAGACGCCGCAGGGGTTCCGCCTCTCGCTGATCCGGCGTGCCTATGCGCTGGCCGAGGCGGACGGCGGCTTCACCGCCACCGACGACTGCGGCGTAGTGCTGCACTTCCTGCCCGAAGTCCCGATCCACGTGGTGCGGGGTGAGGAGCAGAACATCAAGGTGACGTACCCGGTGGACCTCTTCATCCTCGACAAGCTCTTCCAGCTGCGCTCCCGCGCGGCGCTGGACCACACCCCGTCGGAGCGCGCGGACCTCCTCGCGGGGCGCACGGTCGTGGTCATCGGCGGCAGCTACGGCATCGGCGCCGACGTCGCCCGGCTGGCCGAGGCCGCCGGCTGCGACGTCTTCGCCTTCGGCCGGTCGACCACGGGCACCCACGTCGAGGACCCGGCGTCGGTGGAGGCCGCGCTGGCCCACGCGCACGAGCGCACGGGTCGCATCGACGCGGTGGTGGTGACGGCGGCGCTGCTCGCCAAGGGGCCGCTCATGGACATGGCGCCGGAGTCGGTGCGCCAGCAGCTCGACGTCAACCTCCTCGGGCCCATCAACGTGGCGAGGGCCGCGAAGCCGTACCTGAGCGGGCGCGACGGCAGCCTGGTGTTCTTCACGTCCAGCTCCTACACCCGGGGGCGGGCGGACTACGTCATGTACTCCGCCGCCAAGGCCGCGGTGGTCAACCTCACGCAGGCTCTCGCGGACGAGTGGGCCGACGACGGCATCCGTGTCAACGCCATCAACCCCGAGCGCACCCGCACGCCGATGCGCGCGCAGGCTTTCGGCGAGGAGCCCGACCACACGCTCCTGGCGAGCGAGGCGGTGGCCGCGACGACGCTCGACGTCCTGATAGACCGGCTGACCGGCCAGGTGGTCGACGTACGGCTGTCGGCGTCCTCGTCGACCCCTGAGGCCGAGGCGGCCGGCGTGGCCGAGGCGGAGCGGGTCGTCGAGCTCGAGTCGCGTCAGGCGGTGACGGCCGCGGCCGGGGTCCCCGCCGGGCGCTAGCCCGCGGGCGGCTCTGCTGACGTTCCTGGAGCCGGCTCAGCGCTGGTGGGCGCCGTGATGCCCAGGCCGTCCAGCAGCCGGGCCGTGCTGGCGCCGTCCGGGACCTGGTGGAAGCGTCTCCGGGCGAGCGCCCGCTCGGCCGCCATCGGGTCCCGGCCCTCCACGACGTCGTCCAGCGCGGCGATCATCTGGTCGACGTCGGTCGTCAGGGGGCCGGGCACCCAGTGCTCGTACGGCTCGAGGTTGAGCCCGCGCCCGGCCCGGTACTCGGCGAGGTCGGGGAAGGCGAAGACCTGGGGCCGGTCGAGCAGGAGGTGGTCGAGCCAGACCGACGACATGTCGGTGATGAGGGCGTCGAACGCCGCGAGCACCGGGTAGAGCGTCAGCCCGCGGGCCTCGAGCTCCCCGGCGCGCAGGACGCGGATCGCCTTGAGGTCGCCCTCGAAGCGGTGCGTGTCCCGCGGGTGGACCTTCAGCACCACCCTGGCGTCGTGCTCGAGCAGCCAGCCGTCCAGGCGGGCGAGGTCGCGGGGCGGGAAGGGTCCCTCGTCGTCGGCCCCGAGGCTGTCCAGGCGCCGCTCGCTGCCGTAGCCCCCGACCCGGAAGCTGGGCATCCACAGGAACGTGGTCCGGTCCGCCTCCGCCCCGAGCAGCTCGGCCCTGATCGCCGCTCCGTCGGCGCGCAGCATGCGGTCGTTGCGCGGAGCACCGACGATGGGCACCTGCAGGGGGTGCACGCCGAACTCCGCGGCCCGGTACGCGCGCCCCACGGTGGAGCACACGGGGGCGTACGTGCAGCTGACGCCGCCGCGACCGGAGAAGCGGGCGGTCACCTTGGTGGGTGGCTCGCCGTGCCACAGGGAGACCAGCACCTGCGAGGCCGGGGGCGCGTGGTCCCCGTAGAGCCGGCTGGTCGTCATGACGAAGCGGGCCCGCAGGAACGCGAGCACCCCGCGCGCCGAGCGCTTGGGCACCGTCCCCACGCCGGCGACGGCCAGCGATCGCAGCAGGCTCCTGCGGCGTCGGTCCTCCAGGAGCACGACGGGTCTCCACCCGCGCGCGACGCACTCCTCGGCGACGGCGAGCAGCCCGTCCTCCACGTCGACGGTGCTGTGCAGCACGATCGAGCGGGGGTCCTTGGGCACCAGCGCGTTGGCCGCGGCGAGCACGAGGTGCACGGCGGAGCGCACGCTCGGGCGCCCCCCGACGAAACGCGAGCCCGTGCCGACGGTGGGGAACGACGCGGCTCCCGCGTGCTCGAGCGATCCATGACCCATCTGAGACCTCCTGCACGACGACGTCCGACCGGTTCGCCCCGGTTCGCGCCAGTGTGCACCGACACGCCACCGGTCGGTGACGCGCTCACGGCGTCCCGACGGTGGATCGTGGTCGGCATGTCGCCCGCCGTTCACCGAGAAGTTGCTCCGACGACCACCACGGCCGACACCATCGACCTCATGGCCACGACGCCCCGTCCCGTCGTCATCGTCGTCGAGCTCCTGGTCCTGGCCGCCTGGACGGTGGTCGACGCGCTCGCGGGCGCGACCGTGCTCGTCCACCAGGCCCGCGTCGCCCGTGGGGCCGGCACGCCTCCTGAGGCGTCCGCGGCAGGCGACCGCGCCCAGCACCCTGCGCTGGTGTGACGGGTCGCCCCGGGCGGCGGACCGTCGCGTCGGGTCGATGTCGCGGGGCGTGCCCGGTTCTCCTGGCACGCCCGGAAGTGCCAGTAGAAGCACTCTGAGTAGTCGTTTGTGTACTTTCGGTTGCGACATCGGGAGTGCGGGGACCGAACCCGGCTCTCATCCCCACCCGGAGGTCGACCGTGAGACTCCCTGCCGTCCTGAGCGCCGCGCTGCTGCTGGCGCTCCCCGTCACCGTCCCCAGCGCCTCGGCCGCCACGAACGCCTCGGCCACTACGGCCGCCTCCGCCGGCGCAGCGGTCCCCGAGCTCGTGCCGACGTTCTCCGCGGTCGGGGTCTACTGGTCGCCCGGCCGCGCGGACGAGGACACCGCGGCCACCGTCAGGTACCGCGAGCGGGGCACCTCCTCCTGGACCCGCGGCGCCGACCTGTCCTACGACGGCCGGGCCCTGGCAGGGCGCCCCCGGGAGTACCGCGGCAGCCTCGGCGACCTGGAGGCCGGTACCGACTACGACGTCGAGCTCACCCTCCAGGGCACGTCCATCGGTGCTACCGGCCGGGTGAGCACGTGGTCCGAGGAGCTCCCCGTCGCCCGGACGGTCGAGCTGCCCACCCGCTCCACCTCGCCGGTGGAGCTGAGCGTGAACGGCTCGCCGGACGGATACGTGCTGGTGACCGGCCCCGGCGGAGGTCCGGCCACCATCGACCTCGGCGGCCGGGGGGACCACGGCCTGCTCCTGACGGGCTCCTCCCACGTGATCGTCCGCGGGCTGACCATCACCGGCGCCGAGCACCACGGCATCCGCCTCGGCGCGGACACCGACGACGAGGTGCACGACGTGGTGCTCGAGGACAACACCGTCCGCGGGTGGGGCACCCCTGACTCCAGCGGTTTCGGCACCCCGATGGACTCCGCGGTGTACTCCGACACCTCGGCACTGACCCGCGTCGTCATCCAGGGCAACCGCTTCGGGCCGCCCGCCACCACGGCGAACAGCTGGGAGGAGCGCCACCACGGTAGCAGGCACCCCGCCGGGCCCCAGGGCATCACGCTGCGCCGCGGCTCGGGGAACCACGTCATCCGCTACAACGACGTGGTCGGCGACGCCCAGCACCACCTCAACGACGGCATGGGGGCGACGGCCAACTTCGGCACCAACGGCTTCCCGGGGCCTGACAGCGACGTCCACGGCAACTATGTCGCCTACACCTGGGACGACGGCATCGAGGCCGAGGGCGGCGGCATGAACGTCCGCCTGCACGACAACTACCTCACGGAGGTCTACCACGCCTTCGGGATCTCCCCGGTCTCGCTGGGGCCGCTGTACGCGTACCGCAACGTGCAGGACGTCGCCCGCGACGCCGCGGGGGCCACGCGCGGCCAGGCGATGTTCAAGGCCGGCGGCTCGATGAAGCACGGCGGCGGGCGCACCTACCTGCTCCACAACACCGCACTCAAGCCGCACGACGGACCGCAGAACCGCAAGGCGGTCGAGGCCGGCCACGGGCGGGTGCTGCGCAACACGATCAGCCGCAACAACATCTGGCGCACCGGGGCGCCGTCGGGCTCGTACAGCATCTCCGACGACGGCCGCTCGCCAACGAACTCCTTCGACTTCGACCTCTACAACGGCCTCGTGCGGGCCGCACCCGGCGCCGAGGTGAACGGCACCCGCGCCGAGCCGGTCCACGAGGACGGGTGGGGGATGGACCCGCGGACCCACGCCGGCTCGTTCGCCCTCGCCCCGGGCTCGCCGGGGGTGGACGCGGGGACGCCTCTACCGGGGTTCGACGACGACTGGACCGGGGCCGCCCCGGACGCCGGTGCGCACGAGACCGGCTCGTCGCCCGTGGTGTACGGCGCGGCCGCGTTCGAGGGACCGGTACGCCGATGACCGTCTGAGCCACCGCAGCGGCGCTCGCGCGACTACGCTCCCGGACGAAACGGACACGCCGCCGGCGTACCGGTGGCGAGCGGGCGGCGGTGCCGCCGCGAGGAGGTCGGGTGGGCGTGGACGCATCGGGCACCGTCGCCGGTCCGGCAGCGGGAGGTGCCGCCGGCACGTCTGGCATGGCTACGGGCAGCATGCGCGAGCGCGCGGTCAACAGCGTGATGTGGGCCACCGTCGAGAAGTGGTCGGTGAGACTGTCCACGTTCATCGCCTTCGTCATCCTCGGCAATCTGCTCTCACCCACCGCGTTCGGGGTGGTGGCCCTGGCGATGACGTTCATCAACATCCTGGCGACCGTCGCCGACGCAGGGTTCTCGTCCTACCTGCTGCAGCTGCGCGACCTGACACAGCGGGCCATGAGCACGGCCTTCTACACGACCACGGCCATGGCGGTGGGCCTCGCCGCCGCGCTGGCGCTGAGCGCGCCCGGGATCGCCGGGTGGCTGGATGCACCCGAGTTGGAGCAGGTGCTGCCCGTCCTCGCGGTCTACCTCGTCCTCGCGGGGCTGGGGAGCGTGCCGCTGATGCTGCTGCGGCGCGAGCTGCGCTTCAAGACCCTGGCGATCCGCCAGATCTCGGCCACGCTGGTTTCCTCCGTCCTCGCGGTCGGCTTGGCGCTGGGTGGCGCGGGGGTGTGGGCCCTGGTGGTGCAGACGGTGGTCCGCGGAGGGATCGCCATGGTGGTGCTGTGGGCGACCACCGACTTCAGGCCCCGGTGGGGCTTCGACCGCCCCGAGGCCCGAGCGATGGTGTCCTACGGTTCGCAGGCGCTGGGGGCGCGGCTGTCGAACCAGCTGCGCAGCCAGGGTGAGGTGTTTCTCATCGGGGCCATGGCCGGACCGGCCGCCGCGGGTTTCTGGGTGGTCGCCGGGCGTCTGGTCGCGACCATCGTCGACACGCTGACCACGGTGGTCAGCAGCGTCGCGCACCCCGTGTTCGCCCGGTTGCAGGACGACGTGCCACGCCTCGCCCGTGCGCTGGGGCGTGCCAGCGCGCTGGGCGCCGTGGTCGTCGCCCCGGTGCTGGTGGCGCTCTCCCTGGTGAGCGCCGAGGTGGTCCCGGCGGTCTTCGGTGACCAGTGGGCGACCTCCGCCACCCTTGCCTCGGTGCTGGCCATCAGGTCGCTGCTGCGGTCCCTGACCCAGTTCAACACCGCCGTGCTCCTGGCGACCGGCCATCCGCGACCCGAGCTCGTGATCAACCTGGTGACTCTCGTGGTGCAGCTGGGGCTCGTCGCCTTGCTCGTCGACGATCTCGTGATCATGGCCATGGCCCTCACCGCGGTGATGGCACTGACGGTCCCGGTGCGCGTGCTCGTCGTGCGGCGCCTGGTAGGGGTCCCGGCGGGCACCTCGCGTTCGACCGCCGCGATCCTGCTGGCCAGCGGTGTGGCGGCCGGTGCTGCGCTCGGCGCTCAGGAGATCTTCCAGCTGCAGGGGTGGGCCTATGTGGGGATGGTCGCGGGGCTGGGCGCCGCCGTCTACTGCGGGACGGTGCTGCTCGTGGCGCGCCCGGTGCTGGCCGAGGGCGTCGAAGTGTTGCGAACCACCGTGGCAAAGCGGCGTGGTCGGACGACGAAGACCTGATCCGGCTGGCCGGACCAGATCATGGCTCGACCTGCGGTGCCCGATCGGTGCGTCCGGCGACGAGCGCGGCGAGCTCGTCCTCCCACCGCGCCGTGATGGGCTCCAGGCCATAACGCGCGGCCGTCCCGAGCCCGGCCTCGCCCAGGCGGCGGCGCAGCGCCTCATCCTCGATCGCGGTGCGCAGCGCCCCCGACAGGGCGGCGACGTCCTCGGGCGCCGCCATGAGTCCGTCGTGCCCGTCGGTGATGATCTCTCCCGGTCCTCGGGGGCAGTCGAAGGCGACCACCGGCAGCGCCTTGCTCATCGCCTCGATGACGACCCGTCCGAAACCCTCGAACCGCGAGCTGAGGACGTACACGCCCGCACGCGCCATCTCCTCACCGATGTCGCGGGTGGGCGGGCGCAGGTGCACCGAGCCGGTGAGGCCGAGCTCTTCGGCGCGGGCTTCCAGCGCTTCGCGCTGGTTGCCCTCGCCGAAGACCTCCAGACGCCAGCCCGGGTGGTCGTGCGCGATCGGGGCGAAGGCCTCCAGCAGCAGGTCGAAGCCCTTCTGGCGCACCAGGCGTCCGGCGGCGAGCACCACCGGCTCGCGCTGGCGGCGCGGCTCACCGGACATCGGTGCCAGGGCGTTGGGCGCCTGGAAGACGTGCACGCCGCGGGCCGCGAGGAGATCCACGTAGTCGCGCTCGTCGGCGCGGGTGAGCGTCGAGAGCGCGTCGATGCCCGGAGCCAGCGCGACCAGGCTCCTGCGCACCCCGGACCGCGCCTTGGTGAAGTTGTCGTGCTCGCGGGCGACGACCACGACCCCGGGAGGGGCGAAGCGAGCCGCCAGCAGGTGCAGACCGGGACGGGTCGTGATCAGCCAACCACCCTCCAGCGACCGCAGCGCCCGCAGGACCTGCAGGTCCGACCACAGGCTGAACAGGCGGGCGCAGCGGTCGTCGGGGTGCACCAGCAGGCTCGGGACACGGGACAGCGCCCGTCGCAGCCAGCCCCCCGACGGGCGTCGGTCGTCCAGTACCCGTGCTTCCACCCCGGGCGGAAGCGGGTAGAACGGCTCGTCCTCCTCGACGAAGGCGGACAACACCTCTACGCGGTGCCGGACCGCCAGGCCGCTCGCCAGCAGCAGGTTGCTGCGCACGGATCCGCCGCGCTCGTGCAGGTCCATCACGAGGAAGCGCACCGGGCCGGGCGTCGGCGGTGCGTCGTGGTGGCGGGCCGGCTGGCGCAGGATCACCGCCGCCGTGCGCGAGACCAGGCGGTGGACGGCGAGCCGTTTCCTCACGGTGCTCCAGGGGTCGTGGTCGATGGCGCACCACGTTCGGTGCGGACCGGGCGAGAGACGGGACCTGTCAGGGGTCCATCGTCGACTACTTTGTGCCGGTGTGGAGCGTCGGGCTGGTGCGTCGCGCCCTGCCAGCGGTCGCTGTCAGCGGGCTCGCACTGCTGGTCCTGGTGCTGGGCGTCCTCGCCGACGTCCTGATCGCGGTCGCCATCGCTGGTCTGGTGCTCCCCGCGGCGACCGCCCGGCTGCACACCGTGCTCGCCTCGGCGGCACCTTCCCTCCGACAGGTTCTGCGGCGTGATGCCGACGTCGTGCTGGCGATCGGTGAGCTCGTGGTGCTGGTGGCCGTGGTGCGCTCCGACCTGCTGGGGTCGGCCGCCGAGACCGTGGTGGTGGCCGGTGTCATCGCCGCGGCGATGCTGCGGCCGACGTGGGCGGTGCTGACCGCTGCCGACGCCCGGCTGCGTCGCCCGCGCGCGTCGCTGCGCCACCTGCCGGGGCCCGGCGGTTCCCTGCCTGCGCCCTCACCGGCGCTCGGACTGCTCGGGACCTTCTTCGTGACGGGTGCCTCTGCGCTGATGCCGCTCGCGCTGCTGGTGGCTGCGACCACCGGGGTGACCATGCTCTTGGTCCCCGCGGCGCTCTCCGCGGCCCTCGTGCTGCTCGCCGTCGTCGCCGCAGCGCTGGCGTCGGTGGTCGCGCTCGCGCGCCGCCCGCGGGGGGCGGCTCTGGTGCGGGCCGTCCACGAGGCGGTGCTGGCGCACGGACCCACCCTCGTCCTGTACTCCAACGGGGGGGCGCACGACCTTCACTGGATCACCCCGTGGCTGCCCGTCCTGGAAGACCTCCAGGGCCGCGGGCGCCCAGCGCTGATCATGCTGCGCAAGAGCGAGGCGGTCGACCTCGTGCCCGCCACCACCGTGCCGCTGGTCTGCCTGCCGGAGGGCGGTGACGTGCTGCCTTTCACCCTGCCGGACGCGCGGGTAGCGCTGTTCGTGGCCAACGGGGCCGAGAACGTCCGCCTGTTGCGCAATCCCGTGCTGCGCAGCGCCTTCATCGGCCACGGCGACAGCGACAAGGCCTCCAGCGCCAACCCCACGGTGACGATGTACGACGAGGTGTGGGTGGCCGGCGAGGCAGGCCGTCGGCGCTACCTCGAGGCCGGGGTGCGGCTGCGCCCGGAGCAGGTGCGCGTGGTCGGGCGTCCCCAGCTGTCGCGCGTCGACCCCGCCAGCACCCGACCTCCCGGCGCGCCGTTCTCGGTGCTCTACGCCCCCACCTGGGAGGGCGTAGGCGATGACCCGCACGAGTCCTCGCTGGCGCTCTCGGGTCGACAGGTGGTGCGGGCGCTGCTCGACGCGGAGGTGCGCGTCGTCTTCCGGCCGCACCCGGCGACCGGGCGGGGCCGCCCGGCGCACGCCGGCGCGCGGCGGGGGGTGGGTGCGCTGCTGGCGGCCGCGGGCCCCCAGCACGCCACGGTCGGCGCCGGCGGACGCGACCTCTATGCCTGCTTCAACGATGCCGACGCGCTGGTCGCCGACGTCTCCGGCGTGGTCTCGGACTTCCTCGCCGCCGACAAGCCGTACCTCGTGGTCAACGGCGCCGGGAGCGACGAGCTCGAGTTCCACAAGCGCAACCCCTCGACCGCCGGCGCCTACCTCGTGGGGCCAGGTGCTTCCGGGCTAACAGCCGCCCTGGCCGATCTCCGCTCCGGCGACAGCATGGCCGAACGGCGCCGGGCCGTGCGCCGCGACCTGGTCGGCCCTCCGGCGCAGGACCCGGTGGGCGTCTTCGCCGACGCCCTGGACGCACTGGCCGCCACCGCTGCGCCGCCTGGGCAGGACGTGCGTGTCGCCTCCTGAGGGTCGTAGGTCGTCGGCACAGCGGGTGACGCCAGCACCGTCCTCGGGGTCAGATGTGGCCAGTCAGGTCTCCGCAGACCTGCTCGTCGGGCATGAGTGGGCGCAGCGCCACGGTCCACTCCTGCTCGCCGGAGACCCACGGGGTGATGGCCGTCGCCGGGGAGGCCGCCTCCAGCACCGCGTCGGCCTGGGTGCCGGTGGCGGTGACGCAGCCGGCCTCCGTGACGCCGCCGATCGGCTCGCCTGGCAACGCGGGCCCCGGCCACCCGACCGCGGGTCGCGCCGCCTCGGGGCTGTTCTGCGGGTCGTAGGGCGACGTCAGGGCGGCGACGGCGTCCGCCTCGTAGGGCGCCACGTCGCTCACGGCGTCGGCGCCGAGCGTGGCGGTGAGGTCCTGCAGCGAAGCCATGAGGCCGAGCAGCCGGGCGCGCGCCGCCTCCTGCGCCTCGGTCAGGCCGAGGTCCGGCTGGGGCGGCGAGATCTCTCCGGGCCCCGGCTGCCCAGGACCGATGGACGCCTCGACGAGGGCGTACGCGTCGAGCTCGTGACGCCCGGTGTCGGTGACGACGGTGAACCGGGTGGTGGTCGCGTCGGCGATGGGGGGCTGGCCCAGGTCGGGTGGGGGGCCGCCGCCGACGCCAGCGTCGACGGCCAGCGCCACCAGCTCGGGGAGCCGCGACGGGTCGACCTGGCGCACCAGGAGGTTCGGCAGCGCCGGCGGCGGGTAGATCAGCGCCTGCGGCCCCGGCTCGACGGCGCGACCGTCGGCGTGGACCGAGACCACCGGAAGGCGGGAGGCGAGCTCGACGGGCGTCGTGAACCCGCCGGTGCGCTCGACGCGGACGACCAGCCCGGGGTTGACGGGCTCAGCGCTGGCGACGTCATCGCTGGTGGAGGCCTCGCCCGACGGGGCCGGCGGAGCGCCGGGTGACGACGCACCGCCGCAGGCGCTCAGCAGGACACCGGCTGCGAGCACGGCGAGGAGGGGGGCGGGGCGAAGGCGCACCACCTCATCATCGCGCCGCGGGACTTCTCAGTCACCGACCCCGAGGTGCCCGGCGAGCCGGTGGTGCCGCTCGGCGGAGGAGCCGCTCAGCCCCTCGATCACCAAGGTCTTGCCGAACGCCCGGTACTTGGCCTGCACGGCGTCCAGCACGGCGACGGAGGAGGCGTCCCACACGTTGCTCCGCGAGAGGTCCACGATCACGCGCTCCGGGTCGTCGACGTAGCTGAACCGGTGCTCGAGGTCGTTCGAGGAGGCGAAGAACAGCGGCCCGTCCACGACGTAGCGCTTCGTACCGTCCTCATCCATCGCCGACGTCACGCTGACGAGGTGGGCGATCCGCCGGGTGAAGAGGAGGGCTGCGACGACCACGCCGGTCACCACGCCGATGGCGAGGTTCTTCGTGGCGACGGTGACCACCACGGTCGTGGCCATGACGGTGGTCTCGCTGCGCGGCATCCGCCGCAGGGTCGCGGGGGAGACGGAGTGCCAGTCGAAGGTGCCGAAGGCGACCATGAGCATCACGGCCACGAGGGCTGCCATCGGGATGTCGGCGACGATGTCGCCGAGGCCCACGACGAGCACCATCAGGAAGACGCCGGCGAGGAACGTGGAGATGCGGGTGCGGGCGTGAGAGCCGCGCACGTTGATCATGGTCTGGCCGATCATCGCGCAGCCACCCATGCCGCCGAAGAAGCCGGTGATGATGTTGGCGGCGCCCTGGCCCCATGACTCGCGGGTCTTGTCGGAGCGGGTGTCGGTGATGTCGTCGACGAGGCGCGCGGTGAGCAGCGACTCGAGCAGCCCGACCAGCGCGACCGCGAGAGCGTAGGGCGCGATGATCTGCAGCGTCTCGAGGGTGAAGGGCACGTCGGGGATCAGCAGCGTCGGCAGCGACCTCGGCAGCTCGCCCTCGTCGCTGACGGTCGGCACCCCGAGGGCGAAGACCAGCGTGACGACGGTCACGATCACGATCGCGACCAGCGGCGCAGGCACCGTGGTGGTCAGGCGGGGGAAGAAGATGATGATCGCGAGCGCCGCGGCGACGAGCGGGTACACCAGCCACGGCACGTCCATCAGGTAGGGCACC
>JBBSRD010000037.1:0-13403 GCA_038243415.1 Actinomycetales bacterium
CGGGTCACCCCAGGGCCCTGGGGGCGCGTCGGCGGATCCACGGTCGCGGCGGCGGGTGAGCGGTGGATCTGGCCGCGGCGGTGGAGGGCTCGCGCAGGTAGGAGATGGAGAGATCGAGCTGCGCAAAAGTCATGGCGGAGCTCGGTGCGCAGCCTCTCGTCGTGGCGTGGGCGCAGGTCGGTGCTGGTGCCGCCGCAGGGCGCACGGGGGTGGAGATCAGCGCGCCGGGGAGGCACTGGTGTCGATCATGGCGCTAGGCCGTGCCACGCTGTGGGACGTCAGCACCACGCTCGGGAAGGAGCCTGAGCGCCCCGCCGACGTCCATGGCGTTCCGCCGCCGCTGGTGCACGTGCTCCCGTCCAGCCCACCCCCGACCGTGGGAGCGGGCGCTGCGCTGACGCAGCACCGTGCGTGCCCACCAGGAACGAGGCAGAGGTTCGCGCGGCGGCCCTCGACAGCACGAACGGCCACCCGAGAGCCACGATCATGCGGCGCACCCCCGGCGGTGGCCCAGTCGCTCCACAGGAAGGGCTCGGACATGACCGATCTCAGGCCAGACCCCGCCGCGGCCGGGGAGCGGTTCCCCAGCTTCCGGACTGAGCTCGACGCGCGGTACCACCACGTCATCGGCGAGGACTGGGCCGGTGGCCTTCCCCCGCAGCACGGGGTCGCGCCCCGCGTCCGCGTGGGTCGGACGAAGTGGTTCAACCTGCTGTGGCTGGTGCCCATCGCTCTGGTGCTGCTCGTCGCCGGGATCGCCATCGCGCAAGGACTCCGCGAGACCGCCGGTGTGCAGGCGTTCATCGACCGGTACCCGGGGTTGTCGCAGCAGCCCGCTTCCACGCCGGTCGGGTTCCCGCCGTGGTTGGGGTGGCAGCACTTCCTCAACCTGTTCTTCATGATCTTCATCATCCGGGCCGGGATCCAGATCCTCGCGGACCACCCTCGCCTGTACTGGAATCGCCACTCCACCCCCGAAAAGGACTGGTTCCGCATCCAGAAGCCGGTGCCCAGCGACCCGCTCTATACGGCGAAACAGGACTCCATCACGCTGCCGCGCGGTGTGGGGCTGCCCGGACACCGCCACACGATCGGGATCGCTCGCTGGTGGCACCTCGGGACCGACGTCCTGTGGCTGGCCAACGGGCTCGTGTTCTACGTCCTGCTCTTCACCACCGGCCAGTGGCTGCGCGTCGTCCCGCTGCACTGGGACGTCGTCCCGAACGCGATCTCGGTCGGGATCCAGTACCTGTCCCTGGACTTCCCCACCGACTCGGGATGGACGCAGTACAACGGGTTGCAGCTGCTGACGTACTTCATCACCATCTTCATCGCCGCCCCGCTGGCCCTGATCACCGGCCTGGGCATGTCGCCGGCGCTGTCGACGAAGTTCCGATTGATCAGCTCGGTGTTCAGCATCCAGCTCGCCCGCTCGGTGCACTTCCTGGTGTTCTGCTACTTCGTCGTCTTCATCGTCGCCCACGTGACCATGATCTTCGTCACCGGGGCGCAGGCGAACCTCAACCACATGTTCGCCAGCCGCGACGACGGCTCGTGGTGGGGAGTGGCCATCTTCGCCGTCGCGCTGCTCGCCGTCATCACCGGCTGGGTCGCAGCGACCCCGTTCACCGAGCGGCACCCCCGCGTGGTCCAGCGCGTCGGCTACGCCCTGATCGGCCCCGTCCAGCGTCTGTTCGAGCACGTCGACTCCAAGCCGGGGCAGTACAGCGAGAAGGACATCTCCCCGTACTTCTGGCACAACGGCAAGTACCCGGAGGGCGCGGAGTACCTGGCGCTGCAGGCCGGCGGCTTCACGGATTGGACGCTGCGGGTCAACGGGCTCGTGGAGAACCCTGTGGAGCTCGACCTCGCCGAGCTGCGGGCACTCGCCCACCACGAGCAGATCACCCAGCACTTCTGCATCCAGGGGTGGTCCGGGGTCGCGAAGTGGGGAGGGGTGTCGATGCAGACCCTCGTGGACCTGGTGCGCCCGGCGCCGGAGGCGCGATGGGTGATCTTCTACTCCCACGCCGCGGGCTCCGACGGAGGGCTGTACTACGACGCCCAGCCCATCGAGCAGATGAGCCACCACCTCACGATGCTCGCCTACGACATGAACGACGAGCCCCTCACCTTCGGCCACGGTGCGCCCCTGAGGCTCAGGAACGAGATCGAGCTCGGCTTCAAGATGGTCAAGTGGATCAAGGGGATCGAGTTTGTCGAGGACTTCTCCGAGGTCGGGAGCGGCCTGGGCGGCTACAACAACGACCACGAGTTCTTCGGCTACCGCCAGTCGATATGACCGGGATCTGGCGGGACGCCGCCCGCCGGCTCCCACCGGGTGCGTTCGCGGCTGTGATGGCGACCGGGATCGTCTCCACCGCCCAGTCCCTCATCGGCTGGAGCGCGCCGTCGCTCGTCCTCCTGGTCATCGCCGTCGGCGCCCTGGCGGTGCTGGTGGCGCTGACGATCGCGCGCGTCGTCCTCTTCCGCCGGGAGGTGGCCGGCGACGTCCGCGACCCGGGCCGGGTGTTCGGGTTCTTCACGATCGTCGCAGCGCTCGACGTCGTCGCGGCCCGCCTGGCCGCCGCCGACCAGCCGGTGCCCGCGGCCGTCCTGGCCGTGCTCAGCGTCCCCTGCTGGCTGGTGGCGACGTACGCCGTCCCGACAGGCCTCTTCCTGCGGTCGAGGGACGCGGACGTGAGCCAGGCGGTCGACGGTTCCTGGCTCCTGTGGGTGGTCGCCACCCAAGCCGTCGCCATCGCTGCCGCAACCGCCGCAGCGACGCTGGCCAGCACCGGCCTGGCCGACCTCGCGGTAGCGCTGTGGGGGATCGGCGCCGCGCTCTACGCCGTCCTCACCCTGCTCATCGTCCTGCGGTTGCTGACGGTGCGCAGCCGAGCGGAGTCGTTCGCCGCCACGTACTGGATCCTCCTCGGCGCCACCGCGATCTCCGTGCTGGCCGGCGCCCGCATCCTCCAGCTCCCCGCCGGCCTGCCGATAGTGCGGGTCACAGGAGACGTGGTCTCCGGGACCAGCTACATCCTCTGGGCTCTCGGCACCTGGTGGATCCCCCTCCTCGTGATCTTCGGCATCTGGCGGTATCTGGTCCGACGCATCACCGTCCGCTACGAGAGCGCGCTGTGGAGCATGGTGTTTCCGCTCGGGATGTACTCCACCGCCAGCATGACCTTCGGCGACGTCACCGACCTGCCCTTCATGGTCACCACCGGGCAGGTCGGCACCTGGGTCGCCACCCTCGCCTGGCTCGCCGTCCTCGCGCTGGCCGCTCGCGCCGCGTTCCGGCGCCTCCAGGTGGAGCGGCGGGGACGAGGGCTGGCGCCCCGGTCTCCAGCAGCGCCTCCTGCGCCGACCCCGCGCGCCACCTCGCGCGCGCAGGCGCAGCAGCACCTCGCGCGCGCAGGCGCAGCAGACCGAGGAGCTGAGCCATCATGACGACCACCCGCTCCCCAGGACGGCAGTGAGCAGGGCGTGAGGCCGGTCGGCATCACCCACGTGACCATGGTGATGACCGCCGGAGCGCAGCAGGACCTCGACCCCGCGTTCGCCGGCCGACATGACTCCACCCTGAGATGGCTGCACACAGAAAAGAATCACCTGATGTCTGCGTTCTGTACAGAGAGAGTGACGCCTATGTCGACCTGCGATCCCGAGTCCGACTCCGTCGAACGACCCGCCGTGCCCCAAACCCGGGGGCTGGCGTCCCGGATGAACTGGCTCCGCGCCGGGGTGCTGGGGGCCAACGACGGGATCATCTCCACCGCCGGTCTGGTCGTCGGCGTCGCCGCCATCGGCGCGGACCGCGGGCCCATCGTCACCGCCGGCTTCGCGGGCCTGGTCGCCGGCGCGATCTCGATGGCGCTGGGTGAGTACGTCTCGGTGAGCTCGCAGCGCGACACCGAACGCTCGCTGCTCTCGGGCCAGCGCGCCGACCTCGAGGCCGACCCGCAGCGCCAGTGCGCACAGCTCGCCGCGCTCTACCAGGCCAAGGGGATGTCACCGCTGACCGCGTGGACCGTGGCCGAGGAACTCACCCGGCACGACGCGTTCGCCGCGCACATCGACGCCGAGCTCGGCATCGACCCCGACGCGCTGGTCAACCCCTGGCACGCCGCCGCCGCCTCGGCCGCCTCGTTCACCATCGGCGCGCTGTTCCCCCTGGTCGCGATCCTCCTCGCACCCCAGGCGGCGCTGGTTCCGGTCACCGTCGCCGTCGTCGTGCTCGCCCTGATCATCACCGGCACCATCAGCGCATCCCTGGGACGCGCCAACCGCCTCACCGCCGCGCTACGCCTGGTCATCGGCGGAGCCCTGGCGATGGCGGTGACCTACGGCGTCGGACAGCTGTTCACCCTCGCCACCGGATGACGTGCGACGCCGCCCACCAGAAGAATCAACCCTCGAGAGGAACCACCACCATGCAAAAAGTATCGCTCATCGCCTTGGCACGCCACGAGCTCGACCAGGCCAGGACCGCCTCGAGCGGGCGCAGCGCGAAGACGGTCTTCGGAGGGCACGAGCACCAGCTCCGACAGACCCTCATCGCGCTGCGCGCTGGACAAGAGCTCTCCGAGCACGGGAACCCCGGGGAGGCGACCGTGCAGGTCCTCGAAGGAAGAGTGCTGCTCAAGGCGGGCGAGGTCTCCTGGAACGGGTCCGTGGGCGACCTGCTCTTCGTGCCCGACGGACTCCACTCCCTCGAAGCCGTCGAGGACTCAGCGATCCTGCTCACGGTGACGCTCTCGGTCACGGGGTGATGACCACGAGGGCCGTGCAGGAACGCCCGCGGTGAGCTCCAGCGAGCTCGGGACGGTGGGCCTGCTCGTCGTCTTCCCCGTCCTCGCGACCGTCATCGGCGCGGTCCTGGCCGCGTGGCGCCCACCAGGGGCACGGCTGACCAGCGGGGTGCAGCACTTCGCGGCCGGTGCGGTGCTCGCCGCGGTCGCCCTCGACATCCTGCCCGGACTGGGCGAGCAGGGTCACCTGGGTGTCGCGATCGCCGGCTTCACCCTCGGCGTGGTGATCCTGCTCGGCCTGCGCCAGCTGGAGAGCCACGGCGCCGTCGAGCCCGCCGATCACCAGCCGACAGGGCTGCCCATCGGCCTGCTCGTCGCGGTGGGCGTCGATCTGCTGGTCGACGGGATCCTCGTCGGGCTCAGCGTCGCCACCCTCGGGCCCGCCGCGGGCATCGAGCTGACGATCGCCCTCACGCTGGTGGTCCTGCCGCTGGCGCTCTCGGTGACCGTGGAGGTCTCCCGTCGGGGCGTGGGCCGGGTGTGGGCCGCCGTGATCCCACCCCTGCTGTCCCTCGCGCTGGTCGTCGGCGCCATCGGGGCGGTCCTGGTGCTCGGCTCAGCCCCGGCAGCGCTGCTCGCCGGCATCTTCGCCTTCGGCGTCGCCGCACTGCTGTTCCTGGCGGTCGCGGAGCTGCTGGTCGAGGCCCACGAGGGCGTGGACACCCCGATCGTGGTGGCCATGTTCTTCATCGGGTTCTTCGCCCTGTACTCCTGGACGCGAGCCGTTGAGCGGTCTCCAGGAGCGGTGCGGACGCCGCGCCCGGTCCCAGGGTTCGGCGCAGCACGGCGATCGCCCGGACACCGAGAATCACCTCGATCTTGTGCCGCCGGCCCTGGCGGCCTACGGTGATCGTGTGGCGGTGAGGACCCCGGCACGGCGGCGAGCGGTCGCAACGGGGTCGACCGCGGAGCTCAAGGCCGCGATGGCGCTCTCGGGCCTCATCATGGTGCTCTACCTGCTGGCGCACATGTACGGCAACCTCAAGGTCTTCTCCGGTCAGGCCGCTTTCGACGGCTACGCACAGCACCTGCGGACGCTGGGGGAACCGTTCCTGCCCCGTGCCGGCGCCCTGTGGGTGGTCCGGGTCGTGCTGCTGGCGAGCGTGGTCGTCCACGTCGTCGTGGCGCTCATGCTGTGGCGGCGGGCCCGGGTGGCGACCGGTGGCCGCGGCGGTCGGCGCTACGTCAGCACCAGGGCACGCCGGGGCGTGCAGCGGACGTACGCCTCGTTCACGATGCGGTGGGGCGGGGTGGTGATCGCGCTGTTCGTCGCCTACCACCTGCTGCACCTCACCTGGAACGTGATCCACCCCGGCGGTGCGTCCGCCAGCCCGTACGACCGGGTGGTGAACGGCTTCCAGGTGTGGTGGGTCACCCTCAGCTACACGATCGCGCTGCTCGCCGTGGGGTTCCACCTGCGGCACGGGTTCTGGAGCGCTCTCGCCGATCTGGGCGCGAACACGAGCGTGACGCGCCGCGGCCGCCTGAACGCGGCTGCCACGGTGCTCGCGCTGGTGATCACGGTCGGGTTCCTGTTGCCGCCGCTCGCGATCTTCTTCGGCTGGGTCGGCGCGTGATGGACGGGTGCGGCGGCTACTTCACCGTCGGGGACCCGATCGCCGACGCCAAGGCGCCGACGGGCCCGATCGAGGGGCGGTGGGAAGCCCGGCGCCTCGGCGTCAGGCTGGTCAACCCGGCGAACCGCCGCAAGCTGTCGGTGATCATCGTCGGGACCGGGCTGGCGGGCGCCTCGGCGGCGGCCACGCTGGGCGAGGCCGGCTACCACGTGAAGAGCTTTTGCTACCAGGACAGCCCGCGGCGCGCGCACAGCATCGCTGCCCAGGGTGGGATCAACGCCGCGAAGGACTACCGCAACGACAACGACAGCGTCCCCCGGCTCTTCCACGACACGGTCAAGGGCGGGGACTTCCGCTCCCGCGAGTCCAACGTGTACCGCCTCGCCCAGGTCAGCGGGGGGATCATCGACCAGTGCGTCGCCCAGGGCGTGCCGTTCGCCCGCGAGTACGGCGGCCTGCTCGACAACCGCTCCTTCGGCGGGGTGCAGGTCTCGCGGACGTTCTACGCCCGCGGTCAGACCGGCCAGCAGCTGCTGCTCGGCGCCTACCAGGCCCTCGAACGTCAAGTGGCCGCCGGCACCGTCCAGGTGCACACCCGCCACGAGATGCTGGACCTGGTGATCGTGGACGGGAAGGCTCGCGGGGTGGTCGTGCGGGACCTGCGCACCGGGGGGATCGAGACCCATGTCGCCGACGCCGTCGTGCTGGCCTCCGGTGGCTACGGCAACGTCTTCTTCCTCTCGACCAACGCCATGGGGTGCAACGTCACCGCCACCTGGCGCGCCCACCGGCGGGGTGCGCTGTTCGCCAACCCCTGCTTCACCCAGATCCACCCGACCTGCATCCCGGTCAGCGGTCCTCACCAGTCGAAGCTGACGCTGATGAGCGAGTCGCTGCGCAACGACGGCCGGATCTGGGCGCCGTCCGGGGCCGGCGACGACCGTGACCCGTCGGAGATCCCCGAGGCCGAGCGGGACTACTTCCTGGAGCGGGCCTACCCCTCCTTCGGCAACCTCGTACCTCGCGACGTCGCGTCGCGGGCGGCGAAGAAGGTGTGCGACGAGGGTCGCGGCGTCGGCCCCACCGGGCTCGGCGTCTACCTCGACTTCGCCGCCGCGATCGAGCGGCTCGGCCGCCAGGCGATCTCGGACAAGTACGGCAACCTGTTCGAGATGTACCAGCAGATCACCGGCGAGGACCCCTACCAGCGTCCGATGCGGATCTACCCCGCCGTGCACTACACGATGGGCGGTCTGTGGGTCGACTACGACCTCCAAGCCACGATCCTGGGGCTTTTCGTGATCGGTGAGGCCAACTTCTCCGACCACGGCGCGAACCGGCTCGGCGCCAGCGCGCTGATGCAGGGCCTGGCGGACGGCTACTTCGTCCTGCCGGCCACGATCAGCGACTACCTCGCCGACGGGCCGTTCGCCCGCGTCGAGCCGAGCCACCCCGCCGTCCAGGAGGCCGAGGCCGCGGTGCGCGCGCGGATCGAGGCGCTGCTGTCGGTGAGCGGCACCCGCACCGTGGACTCCTTCCACAAGGAGCTCGGCGCCATCGTCTGGGAGCACTGCGGGATGGAACGCACCGCGGAGGGCCTGGAGAAGGCGATCGTGATGGTGCGGGACCTCAAGGCGGAGTACTGGCGCAGCGTGAAGGTCACCGGCGTGGGCGAAGACCTCAACCAGGCCCTGGAACGGGCCGGACGGGTGGCGGACTTCTTCGAGCTGGCCGAGCTGATGTGCATCGATGCGCTGCACCGCGAGGAGTCGTGCGGCTGCCACTTCCGCCTGGAGAGCCAGACCGACGACGGCGAGGCGCTGCGCGACGACGCCCGCTTCGACCACGTCGCCGCCTGGGGCTTCACCGCCGAGGGCGACCCGCCGGTCCTGCACCGGGAGAAGCTCACGTTCGAGCACGTCATGCCGACCCAGAGGAGCTACACGTGAACATCACGCTGCGGGTGTGGCGCCAAGCATCGGGCCAGGAGAAGGGCGCGATGGTCGCCTACGACGTCGCCGACGTCTCGCAGGACATGTCGTTCCTCGAGGCCCTCGACGTGCTCAACGAACAGCTCACCCTGACCGGGGAGGACCCGATCGCCTTCGACCACGACTGCCGGGAGGGCATCTGTGGCTCCTGCGGCGTGGTGATCAACGGCATCGCCCACGGCCCGCAGGCCTCCACCACCACGTGCCAGCTCTACCTGCGCAGCTTCACCGAGGGCGAGGTCATCGACGTCGAGCCGTGGCGCGCCACGCCCTTCCCGGTCATCAAGGACCTCGTCGTCGACCGTGGCGCGTTCGACCGGATCATCGCCGCCGGCGGCTACGTCAGCGCACCGACCGGCGCGGCCCCCGAGGCGAGCGCGGTGCTCGTGCCCAAGGAGGCGGCCGACCAGGGCTTCGACGCCGCGGCCTGCATCGGCTGCGGCGCATGCGTGGCGGCCTGCCCCAACGGCTCCGCGATGCTGTTCGCCGGCGCCAAGGTCACCCACCTCGGGATGCTGCCCCAGGGCCAGCCGGAGCGCGGATCACGGGCGCTGGCCATGATCGCCCAGCACGACGACGAGGGTTTCGGCGCCTGCACCCAGATCGGGGAGTGCACCGCCGTGTGCCCCAAGGACATCCAGCTCGACGTGATCTCCCGCTTCGACCAGGACGTGCTCTTCGCACGCATCCACGGCCAGGACTGAGCGCGGCGCAGGGGTTGCGCCCCTGCGCCGCTGTGCGTGGTGGGTCAGGCCCTCTGGCCGCTCCGCGGTCCGCTCCTGCGCGCCCTCCAGCGGGGGCCCGGCCGCGGCGTCGGGGCGCTGGGGTGCGGTGCGCCGGCGCAGCAGCCGCATCGCGTTGGCGATGACCACCAGCACCGAGACCTCGTGCACGAGCATCCCGACGGCCATGGTGACCCCGCCCAGCAGCACCCCGGCCATCAGCGCCGCGACGGTGCCGAGCGCGATCACGATGTTCTGGCGCATCACGGACACCGTGCGCCGGGCCAGGTTCACCGCCTGGGACAGCTTGGCCAGGTCGTCCTTCATCAGGGCGATGTCAGCGGTCTCGATCGCCACGCCGCTGCCGGCTGCGCCCATCGCGACGCCGATGTCGGCGGCTGCCAGGGCGGGGGCGTCGTTGACGCCGTCGCCGACCATGGCGACCACGTGGCCGTCGGCCTGCAGGTCGCGCACGGCCGCCAGCTTGCCCTCCGGCAGCAGGTCCGCGCAGACCACGTCGACGCCGACCTGCGCGGCGACGGCCTCGGCGACCCGCCGGCTGTCACCGGTGAGCATGATGACCTTCTTCACGCCTGCGGCGTGCAGGTCGGCGACCATCTGCGCGGCGCCTGGGCGGATCTGATCGGCCACGGCCACCACGCCGGCCACGCGTCCGTCGACGGCCAGGACCATCGGGGTGCGTCCCGCGGAGGCGAGCTCGTCGACCACGGCGGCGGCCGCCGCGGAGGGGATGTTCTCGGCCTCCAGCAGGGCGAGGTTGCCCACCGCGACGCGGCGCCCGTCCACGGTGGCCACGATGCCCTTGCCGGGCACCGGGTCGGTGACCTCCGGGAGCCCGCTCACGTCCA
The DNA here is from genome assembly GCA_038243415.1 of Actinomycetales bacterium. Taxonomy (GTDB): domain Bacteria; phylum Actinomycetota; class Actinomycetes; order Actinomycetales; family Quadrisphaeraceae; genus CADCUY01. Next base: position 9,977 of record JBBSRD010000037.1, read on the forward strand.
GGCCCTCGCTGCGGGCGGCGTCGATGATCGGGCGGGCCAAGGGGTGCTCGGAGCCTGCCTCGGCGCGGGCGGCCCAGCCGAGCACGGCGGCGCGGTCCAGCTCTGGGTCGAGGACCACCACGTCGGTCAGGTAGGGCCGTCCCGCGGTCAGCGTGCCGGTCTTGTCCAGCGCGACGACGTCGATCCTGGCCGACGTCTCCAGGAACTCCCCACCCTTGATGAGGATGCCGTCCTTGGCGCCGCGGCCGATGCCGGCGACGATCGCGACCGGGATGGAGATCACCAGGGCGCCGGGGCAGCCGATGACCAGCAGCGTCAGCGCCAGCACGACGTCGCCGGTGACCAGGCCCAGGACCAGCGCCAGGGCGATGATCGCCGGAGTGCACCAGGCCGAGAACCGGTCCATGAACGCGGCGGTGCGCGCCTTGGCGTCCTGGGCCTCCTCGACCCGGTGGATGATCCGGGCCAGCGTGGTGTCCGCACCGACGCCGGTGGCCTCGATCTGCAGGAAGCCGCCCGCGGAGACCGTGCCAGCGAAGACCTGATCGCCGGCGCTCTTCTCCACGGGCATCGACTCACCGGTGATGGACGCCTCGTCCAGGGCGCCCGAGCCGCTGGTCACCACCCCGTCGACCGGGACCTTGGCGCCGTTCTTGACCAGCACCGTCTCCCCGGCGGCCACCGAGGCGGCGGGCACCTCCACCTGGTCACCGCCTCGCAGCACCACGGCCACGTCGGGGGCCACCGCGACCAGCTCGGCCAGCGCCGAGCGGGTCTTGTTCAGCGTGGCGTTCTCCAGGGCGTGGCCCGCGGCGAACAGGAACGTCACCGCCGCCGCCTCCCAGTACTGCCCGATGATGACCGCGCCGATCGCGGCGACGGAGACCAGCAGGTCGATGCCGACCACCCGCGCGCTCAGCGCGCGGAGCACCTTGACGACGATCCCCCAGCCCGCCACCACCGTCGCCGCGACCATCAGTGCGTCGCCCGCGAGCTCGGCGCCGAGGGCGCGCGACGCCACGAACGAGGCGACGATGAGCAACCCGCTCACCAGCGGGACGCTCCACCGCCACGAGATCAACGACCGCACCGTGTTCATCTGCCTGCTCCTCCTCGTCACCACGTCCCTGTCGACGTCTGTCTCGACGGTAGGGCGGAAGAGCGCAGCGTTCCTTGACGCAGGTCAAGCCGGTCACGAGCAGGTCGGGCGCCACCATCGCCCGCAGCGGCAGGGGACTGTCCAGGCTCAGCCGAGGGAGGCCGCCTGCTCCAGGTCCTCGACGTCGAGGATGGTGACGTCGCGGCGCCCGTGCAGCGCGATGACGCCGGCATCGACCAGGGCGGCGAGGCGCCGGCTCAGGGTCTCCGGGGTGGTGCCCAGGTGGGCCGCGACGTCCTGCTTGGCCATCGGCAGCGCCACCGTGGGCACGCCGCCCGCCACCTTGGCGGGCAGGTCGAGCAGGTACGCCGCGATGCGCGCGGTGACGTCGCTGGAGGTCACCGCCGCCAGCAGCCTCTCGACGGAGGCGAGCCGGTCGGACACGGTGCGCAGCAGGCGAGCCCCGATGTCGGGGTAGGTGCCCAGCAGCGCCGAGAGGTCGCCGTGGTCGAAGGTGCACATCTCGCTGTCCTCGACGGCGACCACGACGTGGCCGGGCCGGTGACCGTTCAGGAACTCCCGCTCCCCGACGACATCGCCCCGGGCGGCCGTGCGCAGGACCTGCTCCTGGCCGTCGGCCGACACGCGGGTGATCTTCAGCCGGCCGCTGTGCACCACCAGCAGCCGGGAGACCGGCTGCCCGGCGGAGCAGACCATCTCCCCCCTGGCCGCGAGCACGGGCCTGGCGAACCCCGCGACCTCCAGCTGCTCTCGACGAGGCCAGCCCCTGGAAGATCGGCACGCGCGCCACGCACAGGTCCTGGTCAGCCACGACCCCAGCCTCCCAGGCCGCCGCGCAGCACCGGCCTGCGCTTGACCCAGGTCAAGGAAACCTCCGCGTCGCAGCCGTAGCTTGAGGTCAGCACCACACGAAGACCGGCCGAGCAGGGTTGGCCGGCAGGAGAAGGAGAGGCAAGGTCACGACCACCACCGCCACCGCTGAGACCACCACCACCATCCTTCGCGCCGAGGGCTTCTCGTGCCCGTCCTGCGTGAACAAGATCGAGAAGCAGGTGGGCCGCCTGACCGGCGTCGAGTCGGTGAAGGTGCACTTCGCCTCCTCCCGCATCGAGGTGGTCCACGACCCCGCCACGGTCAGCACCGACCAGCTCGTCGCTGCGGTGAAGAAGGCCGGTTATCAGGCCACCCCTGCCACCTTCTGAGCGCACCACCTCGCTGCCCTCCGGCTTCAGTGAAGCCGGAGGGCAGCGACGCGTCGGGTGGCCCGGGGCCCTCCCGCGGGCGATGGACCCACGCCAGCCGAGGGCGACCTCGCCGCAGATGAAGATCGAAGCCAGCCTCTAGCCATGGTGGCGGCGACCTGACACTCTGGATCACATGGCCGAGCAGGGCACCAGCGGGCAGGACGGTGACCCCCTGGTGGGCCACGCGACAGATGCCCGGCGGGGACATCACCCCGGCAGACCTGATGACGATGAACGAGACGACCTGCACGGCGAGGACTCGTTCCCGGCGAGTGACCCGCCCAGCACCTGGGGAGGCAAGAGCAGGGACGCCCGTAGAGCAAGCAGCCGCGATGGCAGCGCCGGCAGACCAGCGTTCTCAGCGCCCGGATCACCGTCGATCTGCGCCGCGGCAGCACCCACGGCCGCCCGGTCTGGCCCACGCCGGACCGACGATCACCAGCTCGCGAACTGATCCAGCCTCGACCCAGACCGTAGCCCTCCACCCAGCCTTCGACCCCCACCACCCGGAGACCGCCATCACCGACCACGCCATGGCGAACCAGGGCCTCCTGGGCGAGTTCTCGGCCCAGCCCGACCTGACCGGGAGGTGACGTGATGGTTGACCACCACCCGGTGAAGGTCGGGCGGCCCTACGACCCGCGGCAGCGCGGGGACGGGCTGCGGGTGCTGGTCGACCGCCTGTGGCCGCGCGGGTTGAGCAAGGAGAGGGCCGATCTGGACGAGTGGTGCAAGTTCGTCGCTCCGTCCACTGAGCTGCGCACGTGGTACAGCCATGACCCGGACCGGTTCGCAGAGTTCGGTCGCCGGTATCGGGCCGAGCTCGAGGAGCCTGACCGTGCCGCGGCGCTCAGTCACCTGCACAGCCTGTCCCAGCGCCGCATCCTGACGCTGCTCACCGCCAGCAAGAGGGCTGACATCAGCGAAGCCGTCATTTTGGCCGAGCTGCTGAACGGCTGATCGGCGTCACACCGACGACGACACCAGGCAGTCCATCAGTCCACGGCACGGAGAGGTTCCGGACCACCGGACCCGGAGACAACTAACCACGGGTTCGTGGCGA
>JBBSRD010000038.1:0-13365 GCA_038243415.1 Actinomycetales bacterium
GGAGCCTCGGCGCGCGCACGGTGGGTGTAGCTCAGCCGGTAGAGCGCCGCGTTGTGGTCGCGGAGGTCGCGGGTTCAAGCCCCGTCACTCACCCCACCAGGTCCCCGAGGACGTTCTCGGGTCGTGCTTCCTAGGGCGTGTCCTGTGGATCTTCGGCGACGGTGGCAGCATGGCTCGATGCCAGGTCGCGGTGAACTGACTGACCATGCGTGGGCGGCCATCGCCCCGCTGCTTCCGGCTACGGGTCGCCGTGGTGGCCGCTGGCGTGATCACCGCCAGGTGATCAACGCGGTGCTGTGGCACCTTCGCACCGGCGCGCCGTGGCGGGATCTGCCTGAGCGCTACGGGCCGTGGAAGACCGCCCACGAGCGGCTGCGCAAGTGGACCGCGGACGGCACCTGGGAACGCATCCTCGAGCACGTGGTGGTCAAGGATGACGCGGTGGGCCACATCGAGTGGGAGATCAGCATCGACTCCACGTCCGTTCGGGCGCACCAGCACGCCGCGGGGGCGCGTAAAAAAGGGGCTGCAGTCCGGCTGTAGAAGCCCTGGGCGTCCCCGGTGAAGCCCTGGGTCGCTCCCGCGGGGGGCTGACGTCGAAGATCCACCTGGCCGTGGACGGGCGCGGACTACCGCTGAGCGTGATCCTGACCCCCGGCCAGGCCGGCGACAACCCCCAGCTGCTGCCCTTGCTCGACGCCATCCGCGTGCCCCGCACCGGCCCCGGTCGACCCCGGAAGCGCCCCGACCACCTGGCCGCGGACAAGGCCTACTCTCACCCCTCGACCCGCACCGCGCTGCGGGCCCGGCGCATCGCCCACTCGATCCCGGAGAAGTCCAACTTCATCGCCCGCCGCGCCGCTAAGGGCGCACGCGGCGGGCGGCCCCCCGCCTTCAGCCCCGAGCGCTACGCCGGGCGCAACGTGGTCGAGCGCTGCTTCAACCGCCTCAAGCAGTTCCGAGCCCTCGCCACCCGCTACGCCAAGCGGGCGGCCTACTACCGCGCCAGCGTCCTGCTCGCCGCCACCGTCCTGTGGCTCCGCACATGATCCACAGGACACGCCCTAGAACCCTCAAGGCCGGGCACGGTCGTGCCGATGCTCTCCTGAACCACCGAGGAGGCACCGATGGACCGTCCAGAGCCCCAGACCCTCGCCGTCACGGCGCGCGACCCGCACCGCTGCGACGAGGCGATGATGCACCTGCTCCACGAGCACGTGCCGTTGTCCCTGCTCGTCGACCTCGCCGAGACCGCCGTCCCGGACTCCCGGGCGATCTTCGAGTCCGAGGGCGAGCCGGCCGACGCGTGGTGGGAGCCGGAGGCATCCTGAGGGCCTGCACCACGGTCTGAGGAGAAAGCTCCTGACCGGTGCGTCCGCTCGGGCCTCCAGCGCCGTGGTGGGGGGTGACGGCAGGTCGCCGCCGACCCAGCCCTGGAGGAACGATGCGCCTCCGCACCGCAGCAGCCACGACGGCCGCAGCCATCCCCCTCGCCCTGGCCGCCGCCGCGCCCGCGGTCGACGTCCGTGCCAACAGCGCCGCCGCGCTGGAGGGCCCCACCCACCCCGACGAGGCCTCGGTCGACGTCTCGTTCGAGCCGCTGGACGGCGAGCCCACGCACTCCGGCGCGAGCGTGCTTCGGGGCACGCTCGCGCCGGAGGCTTGACGCTCAGACGGGCAGGAGGCGCCCCACGACGCCCTTGACCGTCGCCGCGGGCCGGTAGGCCTGCGCGAGCGAGGAGGCGATGACGATCTGCGCGCCGGTGAAGACGGGCACGAGATACTGGCTGACGCGTTGGCGCTTCTGCCACTTCGCCAGCTCCGCCGGGGTGGAGTCCGTGGCCACGGAGGCGTCCTGGACGTCGATGGCCTCACCGCGCCGGTGCGCGGCCTCCGCGGCCTCGCTGACCTTCGCCCCGGTGTACGTGGCGTAGGCGGTGGCGCCCAGCGCGAGCGTCGCGGCGACCGCCTTGGCCGTGACCAGCGTGCCGTAGCCCTTCTGGTTCGCGATCCGGCTCTTCGCCGTGAGCCCGAGGCGGACGTCCGCGCCGAGCGTCGCGGCGACGGCCGCCCACTGGACGGGGGCGAACCGGCCCCACGCCGAGGACGCCACGCGGACGCGGTCGATGCCCTGGGTGAGGTCGGCGCCGGACTTGTTGACCCCGGCGATCCCCATCACCGACCCGCCGAACCACAGGGCGGTGGCCAGGTCGTGGATGCCGTGGGCGAGGGAGTGGGTGTCGCTGCTCGGTGCGGCGGCGCTGAGGGTGGCCATGGGTGGTCTCCTGACGAGGTGGGCGGACGGTGCTTGACCACCTAACCCCGCAGAACGGCTTCGTGCGCGGGGGCGGCCGTCCCTGCGGCCTCCGGAGGGGCCGGGACCGTGACGCCGTCGAGGTAGCAGTAGCCCCAGTGGTCGCCGGGGTCCGCGGCGACGACGAGCGGGTGGCGCTCCACGCCGTCGACGTCCACGCCGGTCTCAGGCCGGTGCATCGCGGAGGCGGGCGCGCGCGCGTGGCGCTGCGGGGAGGAGTCGCAGCACCCCACGTACCCGCAGGAGAGGCAGACCCGCAGGTGCACCCACGCGGTGCCCTCACGCAGGCAGCCCACGCAGCCCGGCGCCCGCGGGACCACCGGGCGTGACGCCGCCCCGTGGGCGCAGCGGTCCACGTCGTCCCACGGGAAGCGGACGACGCGGCTGGTGTCCACCAGCTGTGAGGAGCCCAGGGAGCTGGCCAGCGGGAGGTCGAGGTTCTCCAGCACCGACCGCGTCAGGGCGCGGGCCGACGCGGTGTCGCGGTCGACGACGTGGTCGGCGCCCGCCTCGGCGAGCTCGGTGACATCGGTGTCCCCGAGGGGGCGCACGAAGATCGGCGCCTGGGTGACCGCGCGCACCGCGGACACGAGCTGGGCGCCCGTCTCGGCATCGTCCTCGGCGATGACGACCCCGCGCGCCGCGGGGACGCCGGCCTCGCGCAGCACCTGGGCCTTGATGGAGTCCCCTCGCAGCACCGAGTGACCGCGCGCCTCAGCCGCGGCGGCGCCGTCGGGGTTCAACGTGGTCATGAGCACCGGCACCTCGCGCGCGCGAAGGGTGGCGGCGATCTCGAGCGCCGCCGGCCCCATGCCGATGATCACCACGTGCTCGGTCAGGGGCGCCTCGTCCTCCGCGCCCTTCGCGTCCGCGGCCTCGGCGATCGCGGCCGGCGTCCCCCCTCCCCAGCGCTCCACGTGCGGCCCGGCGGCGGCCAGCAGCGGTGAGGCCACCATGAGCAGCACCGTGGCGGCGACCACCACCTGCACCCCGTCGTCGCCGAGGCCCAGCGGCGAGAGTCCCGCCTCGGTGCCCACGTCGAGGAGGATGAAGGAGAACTCCCCCACCTGCGCCAGCAGCAGGCCGGTGGCCAGCGCGGACCGCCAGGGCACGCGCACGACGACCGCGGCGGCCGTCGTGAGGGCGGTCTTGACGAGCAGCACCACCAGCGAGGCCCCGAGCACCAGCGGCAGGTGGGTGAGCACGAAGCCGAGGTCGAGCATCATCCCCACGGAGACGAAGAAGACCGCGCTGAAGATGATCTGCAGGGGCAGGATCTCGGCGAACGCCTGCGTGCTGGAGCGGGACTCGCTCACCACCAGGCCCGCCAGGAAGGCCCCCAGGGAGACCGAGACGCCGGCCAGCGAGGTCAGGTAGGCGGTCCCGAAGCAGATCGCGATGATGCTCAGCAGGAACACCGGGGGCGAGCAGAGCCGCGCCACGCGGTCGAGCACCGCGGGCATGACCCGGCGCGCGACGACGATGACCACGAGGATCACCAGACCCGCCTTGCCGACCGCGGTCAGCAAGGCCAGGGCGCCCGCGCGGGTCTGCTCCTCGGGGCTCCCCATCGTGCCCGGACCCTCGCCCAGCAAGGGCACCACCAGGACCATCGCGACCACCGCGAGGTCCTGGGCGATGAGCAGCGCGAGCGCGAGGCGTCCGCGGGAGGTGTTCTGCTCACCGCGGGAGCCGAGGATGGTGAGGACGATGGCTGTGGAGGACAGCGCGAGGAGGAAGCCGGTGAAGACCCCGTCGCGCACCCCGCCGCCGAACAGCTCGGTGATGCCGACCCCCGCGGCGGAGGTGAGGACGACCTGCAGCCCGCCGCCGACGACGATCCAGACCCACACCCGCGCGAGGCGGGCGAGGGAGAACTGGATGCCGATGGTGAAGAGCAGCAGGATGATCCCGATGTCGGCAGCGGCCTCGACCGCCTCGTTCGAGCTCAGCAGGCCCAGGGCGTAGGGGCCGATCGCCACGCCGGCGAGGAGGAACCCGACGATGGGCACCACCTTCAGGCGGGCGGTGATGTACCCGATGACCGCGGCCGCCAGCACGAGGGCGGCGAGCGGACCGAGGTAGGCGGGCGGACCGGAGGCCTCCGAGAGCAGCACCGGGACCGAGAGGGCGAGCGTCACGTCCTTCATTGTCCGTGACGATGCGCTCTCGCACCGACGGTCGCAGGGTGCCGCGCCGGAGCGCGGCGGTCCTCAGACCTCGAGCAGCGTCACGCCCGCCCACGCGACGCCCGCCACGAGCAGCCACGAGGCGAGGCCGACCGCGAGCGCCGACCCGCCGGCGCGGCGCAGGAGCGAGAGCTGGATCCCGGTGCCCAGGCCCACCAGGGCGGCGACGAGCAGCACCTCCTGGGCGATCTTGGCGACCTCGAGGAGCCCGTCGGGCAGCAGCCCGGTCGAGGTGACGAGGATCGCAGCGAGGAAGCCGGCGACGAACAGCGGGACGACCGGGGGGCGCTTGCCGCCCGTGGTGACGGCTGAGGTGCGGGCGCGGCGGTGGGCGAGCGCCACGCCGGCGACCAGGGGCGCGAGCAGCACCACGCGGGTGAGCTTGACGACGACCGCCGACGTGAGCGCCCCGTCGACGCGGTTCGCCGTGGCCACCGTCTGCCCGACGTCGTGCACGGAGGCCCCCACCCAGGACCCGAAGGCGCCGGGGTCGCCGAGGCCGATGATCCCGCGTACCGCGGGGAGGATGAAGATCGCGAGGGTGCCGCACAGGGTGACCAGCGCGATGGCGACGGCGGTGTCGTCCTCGTCGCCGTCGGCCACGGGGCTCATCGCGGCGACAGCGGAGGCGCCGCAGATGGAGAAGCCGGTGGCGACGAGCAACGAGCGCGGCCCGGACATCCCCCGGAGGCGGCCGATGAGCTGGGTGCCGAAGAACGTCACGGTGACGGTCACCACCACGACCAGCAGCCCCTTGGCGCCGATGCCCACCAGCTGCGGCAGCGCGAGCTGGAGGCCGAGGAGCACCACGGCGATGCGCAGCAGCCGTGAGGACGCGACCTTGGCGCCGGGCTTGAGCGCGGGGACCACCAGGCGGAGGTTCACCGCGAGGGCGCCGAGCACGACGCCCACCGTGGAGGGGCCGATCCCGGGGACCAGCGCGGCGATGCCGTAGGCGATCGCGGTCGCGACGGCGATGGCGGCCAGGCCCGGCCAAGAGGAGGGCTTGGCGGCGGTGGCGGCGGTCGGGCTCACCGGGACAGGGTGCCCGCTGGCCCCGCGGCACGTGGCGGCGGGGAGAGATCGCCTACCGGAGCCGGTGCGCCGTGTCGCCGGCCCCGGCGACGAGCACCCCGACGACCGCACTGATGATCATGCCCCACAGGAGCACGTCTGCGAGGCCGCCGAGCAGGTCCCCGATGATCGAGCCGTAGAGGAGACCCGCCAGGAGGCTCACGACGGCGCCGCCGCCGATCACCACGCTCACGGCCACGAGGGGGCTTCGCCGCGCGCTCGGAGGGACCGCCTGGTCACGATCGTTGGACATCACGAGACGATAGATCATCGGGATCCAGGGAGCCGGTGACATCCTGTGCCGGTGCGCGTGGTCGACGTCCTGGTGCGCACCGACCCCGGTCTGGACCGCGCGCGGACGGCCGCCAACGCGGCGGTGTCCCTGGCAGGAGCGATCGGCGCGGTCGTGCTGCTGTCGTCGCTGACCGGGGCGACGGGGCCCCGGCTGCTGACCGGGGTCGTGATCGCGGTGCTCACGTCGATCACCGGGTCGCTGGCCCTGGTCAGCGCTCCCCCGAGCCGGGTGCTGGTCCGCGGCGCGGCGCTGTGGTTGACGGCCTCGGTCGCGATCACGCTCGGGCTCCTCGCCGCCTCGGCGTCCACCCCGGTGCACCTGGTCGCGACGGTGGCGGCCAGCGCCGTCGCGGTCTGAGCGCGGCGCTTCGGTCAGGCTGCCGGGCTCGGAGGGGTGATGGGGTGGCTGGTCTTCGTCGTCTCCGGCGTGCTGGCCGCTCCCCCGGCCCTGGCTCTCGCGCTGTCCGGTGACGTGGCGGTGGCCTACCTGTGGCTGGTGGTCTCCGCCTCGCTGTTCCGCCCCTCGCCCGAACGCGTGCTGCGGCTCTCGCTGCGCTCTGTCCTCGTCGGGGGGCGCGTGGTGGCCGGGCGGGGACGGCGCGTCCTCAGCAGCCGGGCCTCTGGCCGGTCGGTCACGTCGCTGGTCCGCGCCCGCGACGACGTGACGCAGGCGGCCCTGACGGCCGATGCCCAGGTGAGCCCTCCGTCGGACGACACGGCCGACGACACGGCCGGGGCCGACGCTCGCCGACCGGGTAGCCACGCACGGGCCCGCCTCATCGACCTCCACCTCGCCGTCGACGAGGTGGGCCACGCCACCGCCGCGCTCGCCCGCTCGGCGCCTCCCCCCGCGCTGGTGGCAGCGGCGGACGCGGTGCTGCTCACGCTGCACCGCGGCGGGGACGGCACGTCGTCGGCCTGCGCGGGCCTGGCCACCGCCGCGGCCTGCGCCGCGGCAGCACCCTCGACCGCGGCGACGGCGCTGCGCGTGTCCGCGAACGACCTCGCAGCGTTCCTGCGCGGTGACCGGTCCGTCCTCGAGCCGGGCGCCAGCATCCCCCCGGTCCGGCCGTGGACCCCGCTCGCGGGGTCGGCCGCCGTGCTCGCCGCCACCCCCGCCCCGCCCGGCCTCTCCAGAGCGTCGCTGCGGAGCAGGATCTCCTCGGCGCGGCCGGCCACGCGCCAGGCGGTGCAGGTGGGCCTCGCGGTCGGCATCACCATCGCGCTGGCGTACCTCGTCTCGCCCCGCTACTACTTCTGGGCGGTCATCGCGGCCTTCGTCGTCTACGGCGGCACCACCACCCGCGGCGAGACCGCGGTCAAGGCCGTGGCCCGCGTCGGGGGGACCCTGACGGGGCTGGTGGTCGGGTTCGCGATCGCGCAGGTCTTCGGGGCCGGGCTCGTGGTCGTGGTGGTGGTCGTCCTCCTGGCCTTCCCCGCCTCGCTCTACTGGCGCGTCCGGGCCTTCGGCATCTCGACGTTCGCCATCAGCACCGCCATCCCGGTGCTCTTCGACGCGCTGCACCGACCTCTGGTGGCCTCCCTGGAGCTGCGGGTGGTCGAGACGGTGATCGGTGCGGTCGTCGCCACCGTCGTCGCGCTCCTGGTGCTGCCCACCCGGACCCAGGACGTGACGAGGAGCGCGCAGGAGCGGTTCGGGGCGGCGATGGCAGACCTGATGGAGGCCTGCGCCGACGCGCTGTGGTCCCGCGACCGGGGCGTCGGCTCGCGCCTGGACGCCGCGACCCGGGTGCTCGACGCCCGGCTGAACGAGCTGACGACGGTGGTGCGCCCCACCGTCCACCCGCTCGTGGTCGGCTCTGTCGCAGGTCCGGCGCGGTTGATGGTCCGCCTCCACGCCAGCGCCGCCTCCGCCGCCAGGGGCCTGGCGAGCGGGGTGCGCACGGCGATACCCACGGCCCCGACCGCAGACCTCGCTGCGGCGTGCCGCGAGGTGGCGGCAGCGGTCCGCCGGGGCGCCGTGCCCGAGTCCGTGCCGGAGCGCGCCGCCGCGTTCGAGGACGTCGCCTGCGACGGGGACGACCCCGACGACACCTCCGCAGAGCTGTGGCGGGACGTGCGGCGCGTCGCCACCGCCGTCACGGTGCTCGCCACGATGCGGACGGAGGCCGACGGGAAGGAGCCGCGCAGGGAGCCCTGACGCCGGTGCCGGTCCGGTCAGACGCCGGCGGGGCTGCGCGAGGTCATGGCGGCGACCACCTTCTCGGCCTCGGCCAGCGGCACCCTCAGCATGAAGGAGCTCGACGACGAGGAGCTCACCCGCAGGGCGCAGGAGTTGCCGTGGCGGGTGCGCTCGATCGCGCTGATCTCGTGGAGGGGATAGCTGATGGGCGCCGCGCCGTCGGCCGGGTCCCCGAGGAGGATCGCGCGATCGTCGGTGACGGCGAGAGCGACCGTGCGCGGGCCCTGGTGACCGAGCGCCAGCGCGTGGACGCGCTCCCCGGGGGCCACGTGATGGTCGAGCCACCGACGCAGCCGATAGAGGCCCACCGTGTGGTGCAGGGCGGCGATCGTCCGGCTCATGCCGGCGTCCACGTCGGCGTGGTGCGGGGTGGAGGACTTCATGGTGGCCGCCTCGGCTCGTCCTGAGAGGATCCTGACCACTGATGATCCTCCTCCGCCCCCTCTTCCGCTACCCCTGGTCGGTGGTGTCGAGCCGTTGACCAGGTAGCGCTGAGGTGCTGTCCATCGGTGCGTGGTCCGCGGGCGCCGCCGTGCGGCAGGGCGACGCCGTGGCGGGACGCGCGGCTGGTGGCTCCGGGGACGGGCACCGGGACGACCAGCGGAGGGTGGGCACGGTTCTTTGCCCAGCGCCGGGCCAGGGCCACCCCGCTGAGGACCACGGTGACCGGCAGGGCGCTGGCGGTGTGCACGCTGCCCTGGGCTCCGGCCAGCACCGAGGTCAGGCCTTCGCCGGTGACCGGCTCGCCCTGACGATCGCCTGCTCCAGGACGCGAGAAGATCGACACCACCCGTCGAGGCGAGCGACATGGGCGTGCTCCGTGGATCGGAATGCGATCACCGCGCTCAATGCTTATCGTCGATGACGATCCTCCGCTTCCAGAAGAGGGAGCGCCCGCCGCGCACGGAAAGACCGGCCGAACGGTGATCTCTGCTTTTCGCTCGTGCCCAGCTCATGCCTGGACACCCACCACCCCGCCTCTCGCCGGCGGCTGTGACGTCAGCATCGAGCACCTGTGGGGGGACTACCTGGCTCTCGGCGGGTCGATGTCGCTCCCCGGCTTCCGCAGGTGCCTGGACGGTGTCCGGTTCGCCGACGTCTTCGAGCACGACCTGATGGCCCTGGCCCTGAACGAGCACCTCCTCGATCACGGCCACCGCTTCCCCATCCCCTACCTGTGCCAGCCCTCCATCGCCGAGACCGCCCCTGTCGCAGCGAGGCGACCGGCATCGATCACCGGCACCCGCCACCTCCGCCAGCCCCCGCCGCGTTGACGCACCCCGCCTCGACCCACTCCTGGCCCGGGTGGCTCGTGCAGGTTCCGGCGCGGCCGACGTCTCGACCCAGGTACGTCCCGCCCGGCGAACCTCGCGCACCACCTGGACCACTCGCCCCGGTCAGGCGGCGATGGCCAGCGGTGCGGCCAGGAAAGCGTCGATGGCCGCGAACGTCTCTCCCGGGGCCAGGGAGGACGGCAGGTGGCCGGCGCGCTCGACGACCACGAGCTCGCCGATCCCCAGCGTCTCGGACCAGGCGCGCCCGTAGGCGGGCCCGGCGACCTCGTCCTCGCTCCCCCACACCACCAGCGCAGGCACCGCCACGGCGGGCAGGCGGTGGATCAGAGAGGGGTCGTGGGCCGACGGACCGACGTAGGCACCCAGCGCCGTGGCCTCCAGGGCGCCCGGTTCGTGTCCGCCGGCCGGGCTCCACGGGCCGGTCGTGGCGGGCTGGTTCACCACCTGGCCGGGCACGCGCACCCCGATGGGGCCGAGCAGGACGATCGCACCGATCCGCCCCTCGTCGTCGTCGATGACCATCTGCGCGGCCACCCACCCGCCGAAGGAGGCGCCGACGACGACCACGTCGCGGACGTCCCTGGCAGCCAGCAGCTCCAGGTAGGTGCGCGAGAGCGCGCCCACGGCGTTCAGCCCTGCCGGCCGGCGCGTGCCCGCCCACCCGGGGTGGGTGGGGGCGATGACCTGGTGCTCGGCGCCCAGGTGCTCCACGACCTCGCTCATGGAGGTCGGCCCGTCCTCGCCGTGCAGGACCAGGGCCGGGCGCCCACCGGCGCGCCCGCCCTCGGTGAGGTCGACCACCACGTCGGCGACCACGGCGACCCGACGCAGGCTCAGGCTCATGACCGGTCCGCCCGGACGGCAGCGGTGACCCGGGGGGCGCCGATCCCCGCTCGCCGGCGACGATGCCCGCTCGAAGCCGGCTGGTGGTTCCTGAGCGACCACCGGGCGACCACGGCGGGGCCTCGGCGCTGACGGGTGAAGGTGGGTGTGGTGGTCACGGCCCGCTCATGGTCGTGCGACCGGTGGTGCAAAGCGTCCCGACTCTGGAAGCGCTCACTCAGCGTATCTACCTGACGAGGGGCGCGCAGGTCCAGCGGCGCTGGCCACCCCGCAGGCCGTGGGCGGCGGCGCGATCTCCCGACGGTGGTGGCCGGTGCGCTCCGCTCAGAGCCGGCTCGAGGCCTCGCCTGCGGTGGCGGTGGCGACGACTCGGGCGGCGATCTCGACCAGCTTGACGTTGGCGTGCTGAGAGGCCGTCGCGAGCACCGCGAAGGCAGCCACTGCGGTGATGGCTCGCTGGGACATCAGCACGCCCTTGGCCTGCTCGATGCCCGCCCGCGAGGCCATCGCCGAGCCCATCTGCGCGGAGGTCGAGCGTTCCGCGTCCATCGCTGCGGCGTTGGAGACCGCCACCGCGGCGTAGGCGGCGAAGACCCGCGCGGCCTGGATCGTGGCCGTCATCGCCACCAGGTCGGTGTGCCCGGGTCCGGTGCTGTAGACGTTCATCACCGCGGTCGCCGGCCCGGCGACGGCGAACCCGATGGCGACCACCGAGCCGATCCCGTGACGGGCAGCCAGCTCCGCGAAACCGGGGAAGGCCGCGCTGGAAGCGGCATCAGCGATCACCACTTCGGTGCCCGTCGCCGCCGCGTGCAGGCACGGGCCGAAGCCGGCCTCGTACGGACGTTCGGCCAGAGCCGCAGCCACCGGCCCGGTGAACCCCGCGCTGGAAGCGGTGCGCCCTCGCACCACCGTCACCGAGACCGCGGCCGCCCCCGGGATCGCCCGCTCGGCGATCCGCGCGAGGCGCTGGAGCACCAGGCCCAGCGGGGCGCTGTCCAGCACGATCGAGGCCAGGTCCTCCAGCACCGCGACATCGAGGTCCACCGGAGCACCGGGGACAGGGGCGACTGATCCAGCAGGAGGGAGAACGACGCAGGGACCGTCCATGACACGTACCTCCTGAGGTGGAGGACCACCGGCACGGGATCGGCACCGCTGGTGAAGGGCCACCATCTCTTCCCTGAGACCGTGCCGCGCTCACCTCGACCAGCCGCCACGGCCGGGCCGCGCCGATCTCTGGCCGTGGTGAGCGCAGGTGATCCACCGTAGTCGATCACGCATCGGTGGTGATCACGAGGGGACGCCAAGACGCCGGGCCCTGGCGAGCGCGGTGCCTTCGCGCTGCCGCTGACGTGGTCGGTGAAGACCTCCCCGACGGCGTCGATCCGGCGGGCAGGGCACTGGCCGGTGCTGCTCACCCGGACGGCGCCGATGAGAGGTAGGCCGCCGAAGAAAACTGCTGTCGTCCGGGTTCGACGGGACCAAGGGATACCGGTCTCGCCTCGGCGACGGAACGTGGGCCTGCCCGCTCGCCTGCTGGTGCGCCGCCCGGGACTTGAACCCGGAACCCACTGATTAAGAGTCAGTTGCTCTGCCAATTGAGCTAGCAGCGCTTGCCGTGGAAGACTGTAGCAAACTTTCGGGGGTGCTCACAGCGCCAGGTGCGTGGGCCTCCCGGCGAGCAGCGTCACGGCGGCGGCGACCCCCCGCAGGTGCGCCGCGACGTCCGCCGTGCTGCCCGCCCGGGCCAGGGGGTCGTGGTCGAGGACGGCCAGGTCGCCGCGGCTCCCGACGCCCACGGTGTGCTGCCCGTCGGTGCTCGCCGACAGCGCCTGCACGGCGGTGAGCTGCTCGACCGGGTTCCACGGCGGTCGCTCGTCGCCCGAGCGGTGGACCGCCGCGGCCATCGCCAGCCAGGGGTCGAGCGGGGCCACCGGCGCGTCGGACCCCAGCACCAGCTCCACGCCCGCGCGGTGCATCGAGCCCAGCGGGAAGCACCGGTCGAGGCGGTCGGGCCAGCACCGCGCGGAGACGTCGCGGTCGTCCAGCAGGTGCGCGGGCTGCACGCTCGCCCGCACCCCCAGCCTCGCCATCCGCGCGACGTCGCGGGGGCCGACCATCTGCGCGTGCTCGATGCCGCCGTGGGCGCCGGTCTTCTCGAAAGCGTCGAGGGCGGCTGCCACCGCGGCGTCGCCGATGGCGTGCAGGGCGACGTCGAGGCCGTGCTCGCGCGCCAGCCCCAGGAGCGCGACGAGCTCGTCGAAGCGGTGGAGGGCGCGCCCCGACGGGTGCTCCATGCCGCCGGCGTCGGCGTACGGCTCGCAGCAGCGCGCGGTCCGGGTGTTGAGGGACCCGTCCGAGATGATCTTCAGGGGTCCCATGGTGGCGAGCGACGCGGCGCTCGAGCCCGCGTCGCCGAGCGGGTCGCCGCTGCGCAGGCCGCGCCGGACCACGTCGTCGAGGCGGTCCGGGTAGACCGCGGCGCGCACCCGCAGAGAGGTCACGCCGGCCGCGACGCGCTGCGGCCAGCTGAGGTAGCCCGCGCCCATCTCCATGTCGCCGCGGCCGACCACGCCGCGGGCCGCCGCCTCGCGCGCGACCCGCGCCAGCGCCTCGTCCATGCCGGCGCTGACCTCCGGGAGCCTGTCGAGGCGCGCGAGGACTGGGAACCACTCGTCCTCCTCCACCGTGCCGTCACGGTGCGGGAGGCCGAGCGCGGCCAGGGCGGTGGAGCTCAGCCAGCCGTGGTGGCAGTCCCCGCTGACGAGCACGACCCGGGCGCCCCCGCAGGCGGCGTCCAGGGCGGCGACGCTCGGCGGCCGGGGCCACGTGACGCTGCGGTGGCCGGTGCCGATCACCCACCGGTCCCCTCTCCCGCCGCGCGCCAGGTGGCGGGCCACGACGGCGAGCGCCTCGTCGGTGCTGCGGGCGCCGCCGAGGTCGAGCCGGCCGGACGCCTGGGCCCACTGGGTGAGGTGCACGTGCTGGTCCCACAGCCCCGGGACCACCCACCGCCCGTCACCCTCGCGCACCAGGTCGTCGCGGCGCGCCGCGAGCGCCGGGCCGAGCTCGGTGACGACGCCGTGCTCGACGCGGAGGTCCACCGGGTGGCCCTGAGCCGACCCGGCAGGCGGCTCAGCAGGCGGTCCA